>JAGOZX010000051.1 GCA_018058425.1 Sebaldella sp. | reverse complement strand
ATAAATTTATTTTTGGTGATTAGAAATGCTTAAATTAAAAAAATTAACATTTTCTTATAAAAAAGGAAATGAGATTATAAAGGAAATAAGTCTTAAAATTGAAAAAGGGAAAAAAATAGTTTTTTTAGGAGAAAATGGTTCTGGGAAATCTACTTTGTTTCTGATTATGAATGGATTACACAAGCCTGAAAAGGGAAATTTGTATTTTGAAGGTGAAAAAATTAATTATAAGAAAAAAGAATTGGATAATTTAAGGCAAAAGGTAGGAATAGTTTTTCAAGATCCAGATATTCAAATTTTTGCACCCACAGTTATGCAGGAAATAGCATTTGGGCTAAAAAATTTAGGTTATTCTAATGATAAGATAGAGGAATATGCAAAAATAGCTATGAGAGAAGTGGAGATAGAAAACTTAAGGGAAACACCATGCCACTATCTAAGTTATGGACAGAAAAAAAGAGTTTCGATAGCTTCAATTATAGCAATGATGCCTGAAATATTGATTTTAGATGAGCCGTTGGCTTGGCTTGATCCTAAAAATAAAAAAAGAGTTTTAGAAATACTTTTAAACCTTTCAAAAGAAGGAAAGACAATGGTGGTTTCTACTCATGATGTGAATTTTGCTTATGATTTTGCTGACTATGTTTTTATTTTAAGAGACGGTAAAATAGCTAAAAGCGGCAGTAAAAAAGAAATTTTTAATGATTTTGATTTTTTGAAAAAGGCAAATTTAGATGTGCCAACAATTGTTAAAATGTATAGTTACTTAAAAAAAGAGAAAGATTTAGACTTTGATGAGTTTATAAATAATTATAATGAATTTTTAAAGGAGAATTTTTAAATATGAGAAAAATATTAATAGCAGGAACTATGAGTGGAAGCGGAAAGACAACTGTAAGTAGTATTCTAATGTCAGCATTTGAAAATACAGCTCCGTTTAAAGTTGGTCCAGATTATATAGATCCAAGCTATCATGCAATATTTACTGGAAATAAATCATATAATTTAGATGCATTTATGTATAATGAAGAAACCTTAAAATTTATTTTCTCATCAAATTCAAGTGGAAAAAATATTTCTATAATTGAAGGTGTAATGGGTTTATATGATGGCTTAGGACATTCTAAAGAAAATTTTAGTACTGCTCATGTATCAAAAATGTTAAATGTACCTGTAATATTAGTGGTAAATGCAAAGGGTATTTCTACAAGTATTGCAGCAGAGGTTTTAGGATTTAAACTATTTGATGAAGAGGTTAATATAGCCGGTGTGATTTTAAATAATGTTTCTAGTGAAAAACTTTATTTAAATCTAAAAGAAGCTATAGAAATATACACAGGAATAGAGTGTCTGGGCTATCTACCTAAAAGTGATGAAATTGGAATAGAGAGTAGGCATTTGGGCTTAAAGCAGGCATTTGAGATAGAAGGAATTAAAGAAAAAAAAGAAGTTTTAAAAAAAATAGCAGAGAAGTATTTAGATTTAGAAAAAATATACAAAATTTCATATAGTGAAGAGGAATTTCAAGCTGAAAATCCAGCACTAAAATTAAAAGATAAACTAAAAGGGAAAAAAATAGCAATAGCCAAAGACAGTGCATTTTCATTCTATTATGAATCAAACTTAGATTTGATAAGATATTCTGGTCTTGAAATAGAAGAATTTAGTCCTATTAATGATGAAAAAGTCCCTGATGCTGACTTCATATATATGGGAGGAGGTTATCCAGAACTTTATTCTAAAGAACTATCAGAAAATGAGTCTATGAAAAAAAGTATTTTTAAAGCATATGAAAATAATATTCCCATATATGCAGAATGTGGTGGCTTTATTTACTTGACAGAAGGATTAGAAACTTTGGATAAAAAATTCTTTGAGTTTTGTGGAATATTTGATATAAAGATATTGATGAAAGATAGATTGAATATAGGCAGATTTGGCTACATTAATATAGATTTTAAAGAGGGAATAAGTTTTAGAGGACATGAGTTTCATTATTCAGAAATTTCTTATAATAATGAAAAAGAGAATCAGTTTAAAATAAAAAAAGATAATGGACGAAATTGGGAATGTGGTTATAGGAAAAAAAATGTTTTAGCAGGTTATCCACATATTGGATTTTACTCTAACCTTGAATTTTTTGAGTTTCTATTTGGCAGCTTGGGAAATTGGCAAAGTTAGTTTAAGACATTGTAAAAAAGTAGGACAGGTTAGTTTAGCCTATAAATTCACTTATTGAAGTACTAGTTTGTTTTAGAATAATGGAAAAGATAAAATTTAAATAATAAATACTAAGGAGGAAAAATGTCGTATATAAAAGAACCAATGAATATAGAAAAAAGAAGTTTTGAAATAATAGAAGAAGAATTAGGAGATAAAATAAATGATTTTTCTGATTCAGAAAAACCTATTGTTAAAAGGGTGATTCATACTACAGCTGATTTTGAGTATGCTGATTTATTAGAAATAAAAAATAATGCAATACAGTCAGGAATAGAAGCACTGGAAAGTGGAAGTAAAATTTATTGTGATACAAAAATGATAGTAAATGGATTAAGTAAGAATGTTTTGGATAAGTTTGGAGTTACAGCCTATTCGCTGGTATCAGATGAAGATGTGGTAAAAGAAGCCAAAGAAAGAGGAGTAACAAGATCAATAGTAGGGATGGAAAAGGCCCTAAAAGATGAGAAAACTAAAATATTTCTAATAGGTAATGCACCTACAGCACTTTATACACTTTTAGAAAATATGGGAGAAAATAAGCCAAAGTTAATAGTAGGAGTTCCAGTTGGATTTGTGGGAGCTAGCGAGTCTAAAGAAGAATTAACTAAGTATGACGTTCCGTATATAAGAATAAAAGGAAGAAAGGGCGGGAGTACTGTAGCTGTATCAATATTACATGGTATTTTATATCAATTATACAAAAGGGAAGGTATCTAATGGAAGGATATAGATTTTATCACGGAAAAAAACTAAGATATGGTTTTACTACAGGAAGTGCCGCAACAGCAGCAGCAAAAGCTGCAATGATTATATTTTTTAATGATGAAGTTCCTGATGATGTGATAATAGATCTACCCATAGGAGGTACATTAGTAATAGAGATTAATAGTGCAAGAAAAAGAGAAGATTATACATTGGCATCTGTAATAAAAGACGGTGGAGATGATCCGGATATAACCCATGGAGTAGAAATATTTGCTAAAATAAGTCTAAGAGATGATGACAAAGTAAATATATTTGGTGGAATTGGAGTAGGTACTGTTACTAAAAAAGGTCTTCCTATGGAAATAGGAAAATCATCTATAAATCCTGTTCCATTGAGAATGATAGAAACTGAAGTGAGAAAGATTTTACCAGAAAATAAAGGTGTGAATGTTGAAATTTTTATTCCAGAGGGAGAAGAATTAGCTAAAAGAACTCTAAATCCTAAGTTAGGAGTTATAGGGGGATTATCTATTCTGGGAACGACAGGTATAGTGAAACCAATGTCAGAGGAAGCTTTCAAAGATTCTTTGGCAATAGAACTAAAAATGTGTTTAGCTGATAGTTCAGATAATGAAATTATTTTTGTATTTGGAAACTATGGGAAAAGATTTGTAAATAATAATTTTCAGGTAGACGAAGAAAGAGTATTGGTAATAAGTAATTTTGTTGGTTTTATGTTAGATAAAGCCTGTGAATATGGAGTGAAAAAAATATACTTTGTAGGAGACTTAGGAAAGTTTGTAAAAGTAGCAGGTGGAATATTTCATACTCATAGCAGAGTTTCAGATGCTAAATTAGAAATACTTACAGCAAATGCTTTATTGACTGGTGAAAAAAGAGAAAATTTATTAAAAATAATGAATTCTAATACTACAGAAGAAGCAGTAAATTATGTAAGTAATAATGAGACATTCTTTTTATTAGCCAAAAAAGCTAAGTTAAAGTGTGAAGAATATATGCGAAGAAACGGAGCAGACATAATTGTAGAAACTCTAATCTTCTCATCAGAAAACAGAGAATTAGCAAGAAGTGAAAATTTTTCATTGGAGAAAAAAATATGAATAAAATTAATGTTTTAGGACTAGGTCCAGGGAATAAAAAATATATACTGCCAATAGTAATGGAAAAAATAAGAGGTTCAGATGTAATAATAGGTGGAAAAAGAAACGTGGAAAGTGTACAGGAAGATATGGAATCAAAGGAAATTTTATATATAAAGTCTGATTTAATAGGCTTAGTAGAATATATAAAAAGAAATAGACAGAAAAAAATTTCTGTGATAGTTTCTGGAGATACTGGATTTTACAGTTTTCTAACTTTTTTAAAAAGTCATTTTTTAGATAGCGAGTTAGAAGTAATACCGGGGATTTCATCAATACAATACATGTTTTCTAAAATTTCTGATTATTGGTATGATGCTTATGTAGGTAGTATGCATGGAAAAGAATTTGATTTTATAAAAAAACTTAAAGAGTATGGAAAATTAGGTCTGTTAACAGATAATAAAAGTACACCTCAAGAAATAGCAAGAGAGCTCATAAAGAATAAAATGGATAAAGCTTTGATTTATGTTGGTGAGAATTTATCTTATGAAAATGAGAAAATCTATGAATATAACGCTAAAGATCTTGCAAATATAGAATATAAATTTGAGATGAATGTAACAGTTTTAAAATGGAAAACTGAGAATTAATTTATAAATTAAGATAAAATGATGACAGTTAATTAACTGTATTATAAAAATAAAAAATAGGAGAAATTTATGTATCATATAAGAGATAATGAGTTTATAAGAGGAAAAGTTCCTATGACAAAAGAAGAAGTAAGAGCTGTGAGTATAGCTAAACTTGATATTCAAGACACAGATACTTGCTTTGATATAGGAGCTGGAACAGGTTCAGTGAGTATAGAGATGGCTCGTTTTGCTTTTAAAGGAAAAGTTTATGCCATAGAAATGAATGATGAAGCTGTGGAACTAATAAAAGAAAATATGAAAAAATTTAATATTACAAATTTAGAATTAACACACGGTAAAGCACCAGAGGATTTAAATGGATTAAATGTAGATAAGATATTTATAGGCGGTTCTGGTGGAAATTTAAATGATGTAATAAAATATTCGTATGATCATTTAAATGAAAATGGAAGAATAGTTTTAAATTTTATTGTTTTGGAAAATATTTTTACAGCATTAGAAGGTCTGAAAAAAAATAATTTCAAGAATATTGAAATAACTCAGATAATGATCAGCAAAAATAAAACAATAAAAGATTTTAATATGATGGTGTCAGAAAATCCAATATATATAATTTCTGCTGAAAGGAGCTAGAATGAGAGGAAAGTTTTTTGGAATAGGAGTTGGGGTAGGAGATGATGAAAATCTTACTTTAAAAGCTATTAAGACTCTAAGTAGTGTAGATATAATAATATTGCCAGAAGCAAAGATGAGTGAAGGAAGTACAGCCTTTGAGATAGTAAAAAATCATGTAAAGGAAAATATAGAAAAAGTTTTCTTAGAATTTCCAATGTCAAAAGATATAAATCTAAAAAGAAAATTTAGAAAAGAGAATGCGGATAAAATCAATGATTTTTTAGATAATGGAAAAAATGTAGCTTTTCTTACAATTGGTGATCCTATGACTTATAGTACCTATACATATGTTTTAGAATATATAAAAGAAGATACAAAAGTGGAGACGATAGCTGGGATTAACTCATTTAATAGTATAGCAGCTCGTGTAAATATACCTTTAGTTATAGGTGACGAAGATTTAAAAATAATATCTTTAAATAAAAATACAGATATATATAAGGAAATAGAAAATAATGATAATGTAGTTTTTATGAAATTAAGCAGAAACTTCGAAAGGCTTAAGGAAGCAATATCAAATACAGGGAATAGTGAAAATGTGATATTAATATCTAATTGCGGTAAGGAAAATGAAGAAATTTATACAGATATAAAAAATATAGAAGAGATACCATATTTTTCAACGTTAATACTAAAAAAAGGGGGAATAAATCAATGGAAAAAGTTTATTTCATAGGAGCTGGACCAGGAGATCCTGATTTAATAACAGTAAAAGGTAAGAGAATAGTAGAGAAGGCGGATATAATAATATATGCAGGTTCTTTAGTTAATAAGGAGATAATAGACTGTCATAAAGAGGAAGCTCAAATATATAATTCTGCTTCAATGAATTTAGAAGAAGTAATAGAGGTAATAATAGACGGAGTAAAAGATAATAAATTAGTAGCTAGAGTTCACACAGGAGATCCAAGTATTTACGGTGCAATTAGAGAACAAATGGATATATTGGATGATTTTAATATAGAATACGAAGTAGTTCCTGGAGTGAGTTCATTTGTGGCGTCAGCAGCAGCTATAAAAAAAGAATTTACACTGCCTGATGTAAGTCAGACTGTTATTTGTACAAGACTGGAAGGAAGAACTCCTGTACCAGAAGATGAAAGTCTAGAATTATTAGCAAGTCACAGAGCTTCTATGGCTATATTTTTATCTGTACAAATGATAGAAACTGTAGTAGAAAAGCTTTTAAAACATTATGAAAAAGATACTCCTGTAGCTGTAATACAAAAAGCTACATGGCCTGATGAAAAAATAGTTTTAGGAACACTAGAAAATATAGCTGAAAAAGTAAAAGAAGAAAATATCACAAAAACTGCTCAGATCTTAGTAGGATGGTTTATGGGTGATAAATATTCTAGGTCAAAACTTTATGATAAAACCTTTACTCATGAGTATAGAAAAGGAACAGATGAATGAAAACAGCCATTTATTGTGTAAGTAAAAATGCAATAAAAATAGCAGGAAAAATCAATTTAGACAGTAGATATAATTGTGATATATATATTGCATCTAGACTTTTTGATGAAAAAAAAGAAGAAAATAATAACTTTATTATAATGGATGGGAATCTAAAAGAAACAGTAAAAGATACATTTAATAAATATGATCTTCATATATTTATCATGGCTACAGGAATAGTGGTAAGAGTTATAGCAGAGTTTATAAAGACAAAAGATATAGATCCTGCTGTCTTAGTGGTTGATGAACAAGGAAACTTTACGATCTCACTTTTATCAGGTCACTTAGGAGGAGCAAATGAAGAGTGTAAGTATTTATCAGATGTATTAAAAAATATATCAGTTATAACAACTGCCTCAGATGTGAGTGGTAAAATAGCTGTGGATACCTTGTCACAAAAATTAAATGCCAAGTTAGATGATTTAGAAAGTGCTAAAAGGGTAACAGCTCTAATTGTAAATGGAGAGAAGGTAAAGCTACTTTTACCAGAAAATATAATTGAGAGTGAGTCTCCTGTTTCAGGTGCTGTGATAGTATCAAATAAGAAAAAAATAGAAATAACAAAAATAATACCACAAAATATAGTTTTAGGTATAGGATGTAAAAGAGATACACTTAAAAAAGAAATAATGGAGTTTATAATTAAGGTAATGGAAGATTATAACTTAGATATGAAATCAATAAGAGTTCTTGCTTCTGCTTGGGTGAAAGAAGATGAAGCTGGCTTACTAAGTGCTTGTGAGGAATTAGGAAAAAATATTACTTTCTTTAAAAAAGAGGAAATACTAGAAGTAGAAAAAATACTAGAAATACAAGAAAAGTCAGAATTTGTAAAAAAACAAATTGGTGTTAGCGCAGTGTCAGAACCTTGTGCATATTTAGCATCTAATAAAAACGGAGATTTTATAGCCAGAAAATTAAAAAATAATGGTATAACAATTTCAATATACGAAGAATATTTATAAAGGTATAGTTTAAATTTAGGAGGAAACATGAAAAAAATAATAGTCTTACTAACAGCTTTAGTTATGGGAGTAATTACATTTTCAGCTGTTTCTGTGGAAAATGAAATAGATGGAAGAAAGGTAGTATTTAATATAGAAAATCCTCCAAAGAGAGCAGTGAGTTTATCACAATTTTCTACAGAAATATTATTAGAGTTAGGATTAAAAGACAGCATGGTAGGAACAGCTTTTTTAGAGGAGCCTATTTATGGAAGCCTAGAAAAGGATTATAAGGAAGTACCTGTACTATCAGATAAATGGCCTTCTGTAGAAAAATTATTAAGCGAAGACCCTGATTTTGTTATAGGATGGGCAGTGGCATTTTCCAAAAGCGGAATAAGTGTACAAACTTTGATAAATAATAATATAAATGTGTTTATTCCAAAATCAACTACAGAATTTAATGCTGATATGAATACATTATATGAGGATTTTAGAATACTTGGGAAAATATTTGGAGTAGAAGACAGGGCAAATGAATATATTAATAAAAATAAAGAAAAAATAAAAGGCCTAGAGGAAAAGGTTAAAGACTTAAAAGAAAAAAGAATTTTTATTTATGATTCAGGAACAAATGAGCCTTTTACTGTATATGAAGGATTTACTACAAATTTACTATCTATGGTAAAACTAAAGAATGTAATGGCTGGAAAAGGTGTAAATAAAACATGGGGAAAAGCCAGTTGGGAAGAAGTAGCAGCAGCAGACCCTGATTATATTATTATAGTAGATTATAGTACAAGTAATAGAGATCAGGCTGATTATGATTCAAAAGTAAAGTACTTAAAAGAAAATCCAGCTTTAAAAAATCTAAATGCTGTAAAAAATAATGCTTTTATAAGAGTAAGACTAGCGGGAATAGTACCTGGCGTAAGAAATGCAGATACTTTAGAAGAGCTAGTAAAGGCAGCTTATACTGATGGAGAAAAAGAAAACTTTGAAAAGTCTCAAGAGGAAATTGCAGCTGAAAAGAAAGTAGAAAAAGTAGAAGAAACAGGAAAAAAAGAAAATTCTAGAGTGATTTATGGTATAGGAATAATAGCTGTTGCAATTGGAATTATTCTTATAATGAGAAAAAAGAAGAAGTCATAGGAGTTTGAATTAATGAAAAAACAACAAAAATACCTACTTTTACTGTTATTGGTATTGTTAATAACAATATTTGTATCAATATATCTGGGAAGTGTGAAGATAGATTACCTCGTTACAACAAAATTTTTAATAAATAGAATCTCACAAAAACAGATATATACAGAAAATTGGAATAGTGGAATAGAAACGATACTTTTAAATATAAGAATTCCGAGAATATTAATGGCAGGACTCTCAGGAGCAGCTTTATCAATAGTAGGAGTATTAATGCAGACACTAACCAAAAATCCATTGGCTGAGCCATTTATTTTAGGAATATCTTCAGGTGCTTCTGCAGGAGCTGTTAGTGTTATTATTTTTGGTTTGTTACCATTTTTTGGAAGAAATGCAGTTTCAGTAGGAGCATTTATAGGTGCTTTTTTAGCAATTATAATAGTAATGTTACTTACTGGAAAAACGCAAAATTCAATAAAGCTAATTTTACTGGGTGTTGGAGTATCGGCTTTTTTTAACGCAATAACAACACTTGTAATATATATGGCTAAAAATGATTCACAAATGAAAAGTGCAGTATTTTGGATGTTAGGAAGTCTTGCAGTAACAGAATGGAGTAGTTTAATTTTACCAACAATTTTATTATTAATGCTATTAGTAGTCAGTTTTTTTATCTCAAAAGAACTAGATATTCTTTTACTAGGTGATAATACAGCTGTTCAGTTAGGATTAAATACAACAGCAGTAAAACTAATACTAATAATCTTTTCATCTTTATTAATTGGAATAATAGTATCAATTTGTGGAATAATCGGCTTTGTAGGATTAATAATACCTCATATAACCAGAAAATTAGTTGGGAATAAACATAGAGTTTTAATACCATTTTCTATGTTAATAGGGAGTATTTTCCTAATTTGGGCAGATAATATAGCAAGAACATGTTTTTCACCAGAAGAACTTCCAATAGGTATAATATCTTCATTTTTAGGAGCACCATTTCTGATTTGGATTGTTCTCAAAAATTATAAGTTTGGTGATAGCAATGATAGAAGTTAAAGAGTTAACTTATCAAATAAAAGATAAAATAATTTTAGATAAAGTAAGTTTTCAAGTTGGAAATAAAGAGAAAATAGCTGTAATTGGACCTAATGGAAGCGGTAAAACTACACTTTTAAGACATATATATAAAGATATAAGTGTGTCACAAGGGGAGATATTATTAGATGACTTTAATATAAATAATATTAAAAGAAGTACATATAGTAAAAAAGTTGCTGTAGTGTCGCAGGAAAACTATAATAATTACAGTGGTTTTACATTAGAAGATGTAGTAATGATGGGTAGATATCCATATAAAGGCTTTTTCAATGATTATGATAATAGAGATAAACAGATAGTAGAGGAATGTTTAAAAAAAGTAGGGATGCTTAGTGAAAAAGATAGAGAATTTTCACAGCTCTCTGGTGGAGAGAAGCAAAGAGTTCTTATAGCCAGAGCATTTTCACAAGAAAGTGAAACTTTAATTTTAGATGAGCCAATAAATCATTTAGATATAAAGCATCAAATAGAACTAATGAAATTATTAAGAAAAGTAGACAAAACTGTGATAGTATCGCTGCATAATATAGAAACAGCCATAAACTGGTGTGATAAGGCAGTTTTATTGAAAGCTGGAAAATTAATAGATTTTGGTAAGCCGTTAGATGTAATTACAGAAAAAAATATAAAAAATATCTTTGAAGTTGATTCAAAGATTATTACTGAAAATGGAAGAACTAATATATATTATGAAACAAAAATAATTTAAAAAATATAAGGAGATACAAATAATGACTAAAATTTATGTAGTAGGAATTGGGCCTGGAAAAAAAGAAGACATGACTTATAGAGCTTATGAAGCATTAGAAAAAAGTGATGTAATAATTGGTTATAAAACATATGTTGATCTTATAAAAGAATACTTTAATGAAAAAGAACTTATAAATTCACCTATGAAAAAAGAAGTGGACAGATGTATGGAAGTAGTGGAAATAGCTAAGTCTGGGAAAACAGTGAGTTTAATAAGTAGTGGAGATGCAGGTGTTTATGGAATGGCAGGAATAATGCTAGAAGTAGTTCCAGAAGATATCGAAGTAGAGATAATACCGGGAATTACAGCAGGAAATGCAGCAGCAGCAATTGTTGGAGCACCTTTAATGCATGATTATGCGACTATAAGTTTAAGTGACTTATTAACAGATTGGGATTTAATAAAGAAAAGAGTAGATTTAGCTAGTCAAGGAGACTTTGGGATAACTCTTTATAATCCTAAAAGTAATGGAAGAACAACACAAATAGTAGAAGCAAGAGAAATAATGATGAAGCACAAATCTGCTAAAACTCCAGTAGCTATAGTAAGAAATGCTGGACGTGAAGATGAAAGCAGTGTTATAACTAATCTGGAAGAAATGCTAAATTATGAAATAGATATGTTAACATTAGTGATAGTAGGTAATTCAAATACATTTATTAAAAATGGAAAAATGATAACACCAAGAGGATATAAATATTAAAAATATTATTTCAATGGAGTGATCTAAAAATGGGAATTATTTATATAACTGGTGGGGCTAAGAGTGGAAAAAGTAAGTTTGCTGAAGAGTTAGCTATGAAAAAAGGAAAAAGAGTTTATGTAGCTACTTCTATTCCATTTGATAATGAGATGAAAAATAGAGTTAAAAGACATAAAGAACAAAGAGGGAAAGACTGGCTCACTGTGGAAAGTTATAGAAATATAGATACAGTTTTACTTGATATAAATGGTATTAAAGATGTAGAAGTTATATTATTAGACTGTTTAACTAACATGGTGACGAATATAATGATTATGGAAAAAGAAATTGATTGGGATAATATTTCTGAAATAGAGTTAAAAGAAGTGGAAAGAGAAGTGTTGTCTGAGGTGGAGAAGGTAATTAGTTTAAGTAAAAAACTTTCTTGTGACATAATCATAGTTTCCAATGAAGTAGGCATGGGTCTCGTTCCAGAATACCCACTAGGAAGACACTTTAGAGATATAGCTGGACAAATGAATCAAGTTATAGCTAAAGAAGCTGTAGAAGGCTATTTAATAGTTTCTGGGATGGCTTTAAGGATTAAGTGAGTGAGCTAAGTTTAGATTTATAAAAAAGTAAAGGAGAGAGTTATGAAGCATAAAAATATAATGATATTGGGTACAGGCTCTAACGTAGGAAAAAGTATAATTACAGCTGGTTTATGCAGAGTTTTTAAGCAGGATGGTTATAAGGTATCTCCTTTTAAATCACAAAATATGGCGCTAAACTCATATATAACTAAAGATGGAAAAGAAATGGGAAGAGCACAGGTAGTTCAGGCAGAAGCAGCAGGAATAGACCCAGAAGTGTATATGAATCCTATTTTATTGAAACCTACAACAGATAGAAAATCGCAAGTAATAGTAAATGGTAAAGTATTAAAAAATATGGAGGCTAGAGAGTACTTCGCCTATAAACACAATTTAAAAGGCGAAATAATGAAGGCTTATAATTTTATAAAAGAAAACTATGATATATCTGTACTTGAAGGTGCAGGTAGCCCTGCTGAAATAAACTTAAAAGAAGATGATATAGTAAATACTGGAATGGCAGAAATGGCAGATGCCCCAGTTCTTTTAGTAGGAGATATAGACAGAGGCGGTGTATTTGCATCTCTTTATGGTACAGTAATGCTTTTGGAAGAAAGTGAAAGAAAGAGAATAAAAGGAATTGTTATTAATAAATTTCGTGGCGATGTGACTCTTTTAGATCCAGGTATAAAAATGTTAGAAGAAGTGATAAATATCCCAGTTTTAGGAGTAGTACCATATGTAAAATTGGATATAGAAGAAGAAGACAGTTTAGGGATAAAGAGCTTTAATACAAAACAAGATGGGAAAATTAATATTTCTGTTATAAAATTAAAACATATATCAAATTTTACAGATATGAATGCACTAGATCAATATAGTGATATTAATATAAAATATATTACTAAAGCTTCAGATTTAGGTAACGAAGACATGATAATAATTCCAGGGTCAAAAAATACTGTGGAAGATATGAAGGACTTATCTGATAGAGGGATTAGTGAAAAGATACTAAGGTCAGCTAAGGCAGGAACAGTTATATTTGGTATTTGTGGAGGTTTTCAAATATTAGGAGAAAAAATAAAAGATCCTTATAATATAGAATCTAAAATAAAGGAAATAGCAGGCTTAGGATTACTAGAGATGGAAACAACAATGCTCCATGACAAAGTAACTACTCAATATGGAGAAAAATTATCAAATGTGAGTGGGGTTTTAGATGGCGGTAATGATATAAAAATTAATGGTTACGAGATACACCAAGGAATAAGTGCTACTGATAGGGGAAAAAATAATATAGTGCTAGGTAATGAGAAGGATATCAAGGGAGCAGTAAAAAATAATATTATAGGAACCTATATACACGGTGTTTTTGATAATAATGAATTTACAAATTTTATTTTGAATAAAATAAGAAAAGAAAAAGGAATAGATGAAGTTAATGAATATTTTGATTTTCAAGAATTCAAAGAGCAAGAATATAATAAATTAGCAGAAGTATTACGTAATAACCTTGATATATCTAAGATATATAAAATAATGGAGGGTGAGTAATTTGGAATTTCTTTTTAAAATATATATTGCTTATATTTTAGATTTAATATTAGGAGATCCTTATAGAATACCACACCCCGTGCAAATAATTGGGAAATTAATAAGCTTTTTGGAAAAAAAATTAATTAATTTTCCTAATAAAAGGTTCTATGGAGGAGTTTTAAATATACTTGTTTTGAGTATTACATTTATAGTTTGTTATTTTTTACAAAAAATTATTTTTATTGAAATTTATTTAATGTATACAATATTTTCTACAAGGTGTCTTGCTAATGAAGGAAATAAAGTTTATAAGATATTAAAAGAAGATAATATTGTGAAAGCTAGAAAAGAGCTTTCATATTTGGTTTCAAGAGACACAGAAAATTTGCAAAAAGAAGATATCATAAGAAGTACAATGGAAACAATTTCTGAAAATACAGTTGATGGAGTAATTGCACCAATGCTTTTTATGTTTATAGGAGGACTTCCATTAGCTATGGTATATAAAGCTATAAATACTATGGATTCAATGCTTGGCTATAAAAATGAGAAGTATAAGGACTTTGGTTATTTTTCAGCAAAAATAGATGACTGGGCTAATTTTATTCCTGCAAGAATTACTGGAGGTCTCTTAATACCAATAGCTTGTTTTTTCTTAAAATATGACTTTAAAAATTCTTTCATGGTGTTTTTTAGAGATAGGCTGAATCATAGCAGTCCTAATTCTGCACACTCAGAAGCAGCAGTTGCTGGAGCATTGGGAGTTCAATTTGGTGGGAAAACTACATATTTTGGTAAAGAATATGAAAAACCTACAATTGGAGATAAGAAAAAAGAGTTTCAAGAAGAGGATATTAAGAAAAATATCAAGATTTTATATGTTACAAGTTTTATTGGATTGCTTATATTTTCATTGTTTTGGGAGCTTATAATGTACTTGTGATGGTGGAAAGTTAGGGTGTAGTTAAGGGCGTGGTTAAAAGGCTGTTTTATTCTAGTGGAATTGCAGTTACAGATTGTCACGTCGCAAGCTCCTCACAATGACAGGACATGGGCTATGTTTCTATAAAGTATTTTGAAAAACCAGTTTAAGAGGAGTACAATTTGGAAGTTAGGTAATCAGTTATTTATCACAGCATTCAAAGGGCATTTACATTAAGAGTGGAGCAATATGGAAATCTGAAACATATTAAATTAATTCTAAACTTATAAATAAAGGAGAAAAAAATGGATTTACATGGTGGAAATGTATACAAGATATTTAGAGAAAATAAGATAAAAGAGGTATTAGACTATAGTTCAAATATAAATCCATTTGGAGTACCTGAAAGTTTAAAAAAAACAATAATTGAAAATATGGAAGTTTTAGAAAGATACCCCGACCCAGAATATTATGACTTAAGAAAAAAGTTTGCAGAATATAATAATGTGGAGTTAGAAAATATTTTAGTGGGAAATGGAGCAACAGAGCTTATCTTTTTATATATGAAAGTGATAAAACCTAAAAAGGTTCTTATTTTATCACCTACATTTGCAGAATATGAAAGAGGTATAAAATCAGTAGTTCCAGAGTGTATAGTAGAATACTTTGATCTAGATATGGAAAAAGATTTTACTCTAGATATAGAGATTCTAAAAAAGGAATTAGTTAAAAAATATGATATGATAGTAATGTGTAATCCTAATAATCCAACTGGGAAATTTATATCAAAGAAAGAGTGTAAAGACCTGCTTTTAGAATGTGATAAATATGAAACAAAACTTTTTATAGATGAGGCTTTTATAGAATTTGTTTCTGGAGGAATAAAAAGTAGTATAGTTTCTGAAAATGTAGATAAAACAAATCTTTTTATAATAAGAGCTTTAACAAAATTTTTTGCAATACCTGGGTTACGTTTAGGATATGCATTGTATTTTGATAAAGATTTAAAAGAAAAGATTGATGAAATAAAAGAGCCGTGGAGTGTAAATGCCTTTGCTGAACTTGCTGGAAAAACTTTATTTGAGGATAAAGAATATGTGGGGAAAACTGAAAAATGGATAGAGGAAGAAAAAAAGTATATGTATCATGAGCTTAATAAAATAAAAGAGTTAAAAGTATACAAAACAGATACCAATTTTATTTTATTAAAGTCATTAGGATTAAATGCAAAAATTCTAAGAGATAAAATGCTGGAAAGAGGTATATTAATAAGAGATGCCTCGAATTTCACATATTTAGATGACAGATTTGTAAGATTAGCAATAAAAGATAGAAAAAATAATGATCTTGTAATAACAAAAATAAAAGAAGTACTAAATATTGGAGATAAATAAATATGGATAACAAAAATATAGAGAATTTTTACATAATAAGTGTTAATTATAAAAATTTAAATTTGGATGAACGAGAAGATTTTTTGAAAACTGGTTATAAAAAAATATTAGAAAAATACTTTGAAAAAAATGAAATAAAAGGTTATATAGCCTTAGAAACTTGTTTAAGAGTAGAGCTGTATTTAGAAATAAGTAAGGATTTTGAGTTTGATAATTTTATGAAAGAGATGAAGGCAGAAAATATAAATATTTATAGCGGACTTGAAGCTGTAAAACATCTTTTAAATGTAATTTGTGGCCTAGATTCAATTATAAAAGGAGAAGATCAAATTTTATCTCAAATGAAAAAGGCATACTTGAATTATCTGGAAATGAAAAAGACTTCAACATTAATAAATATTATATTTAATAAGGCAATAGAAACAGGAAAGAAGTTTAGAAGTGTTAGTGAGATTAGTCAAAAAAACTTATCACTGGATTCAATAGCTGTGAAGTTTATAAAATCAAAATTTAATGATTTGGAAAATAAAAACATATTTATTATTGGGGTAGGCGACTTAAGTCAGGCAATTTTGGCTATACTTCATAAAGTAAATAAAGATAAGATTACCATGACAAATAGAAGTAAAAGAAAATCAATAGAAGTTCAAAAGTTATTTTCAGGTGTAAAAACAGTGGAATTTGATGATAAATATAAAATTGTTAAAAATAGTGATATAATAATAAGTGCTACATCAGCACCTCACTTAGTTTTAAAAGAAAGCCTTATGGAGGACATCCTAAGCGATAAAAGAGAAAGATTTTTTCTTGATTTAGCAGTACCAAGAGATATAGATACAGAGCTGAAAAAATATGAAAATGTAACTCTTTATCATTTAGAAGATATATGGAAAGAATATAATGAGAATGTAAAAAGAAGAGAAGATATAGCAGAAGAGTATCACTATATACTTGATGAACAAATGGAAAAATTAAAAATAAAATTAGAATATCAAAATAGATAGAGTAGTTATTGAAAGGAAAAAAATGGAAAAAAAAATAATAATAGGAACAAGAGGTAGTGTACTTGCAGTTGCTCAAGCAGAAACTGTAAAAAATATGCTTTTAGAAAAATTTCCTAATTTAGAAGTTGAGCTAAAAAAAATAGTCACAAGTGGAGATAAAGATCAAAGTAATAATTGGGGAGAGGAATCTTTAAAGAGTTTATTTGTGAAAGAGATAGAAAAAGAGTTATTAGAAGGAACAATAGATATAGCTGTTCATTCAATGAAAGATATGCCTCAAGTTTCTCCAGAAGGATTGATTAATGCTTGTTTTCCTTTAAGAGAGGATAATAGAGATGTGCTTATAACAAAAGATAATATGAAGTTATCAGAGCTTTCTAAGGGAGCTGTTATAGGGACAAGCAGTTTAAGAAGAAAAGTAGGGATATTAAATTTAAGAGATGATTTGGAAATAAAACCAATAAGAGGAAATATACATACTCGTCTAAAGAAACTAGAAGATGGAGAATTTGATGGAATAATTTTAGCAGCAGCAGGGCTGAAAAGAGTGGGGCTTCAAGATAAAATAACAGAGTACTTATCAGTAGAACAAATGATTCCAGCACCAGCCCAAGGGATTTTATGCATTCAGTGTAAGGAAGATAATCAGGATATAATAAAAATTTTAAATGAAATAGATGATAAGAAAACTAGAATTATATGTGAAGCAGAAAGAGAGTTTTCTAAAATATTTGATGGAGGATGTCACACTCCCATGGGGTGTTCTGCTGTAATAGATAATGATGAACTACTATTAAGCGGAATGTATTTTAGTGATGGGAAACTTTATTTTGGAGAAACTAAAGGAGCTATAGAAAATACTAAAGTAATAGCTCATGAATTAGCAGATATAATTAGGAGGCAAATAAATGAATAATGGTAAGGTTTATATTGCAGGTGCAGGGTGTGGAGACTCTGAGTTAATAACTTTGAAATTAAAAAGAGTATTAGAAAAGGCAGATTGTATAGTATATGATAGATTAGTTAATAATAATATATTAAATTATGCAAAAGAAGATGCAGAATTAATTTATTTTGGAAAAGAGAATACAGAAGGCGGGCTAATACAAGAAGAAATAAATAAGACTTTGGTAAAAAAGTCTAAAGAGGGGAAAAGTGTGCTAAGATTAAAAGGAGGAGATCCTTTTGTTTTTGGTAGAGGTGGTGAAGAAATATTAGAACTGGTGGAAGAAGGAATAGAGTTTGAACTGATTCCAGGGATAACATCAGCAATAGCTGTTCCTGAATATGCTGGAATTCCAGTAAGTCATAGAGGAATTAATACATCATTTCATATATTTACAGGACATACACAGCAAAATGGCGAGTGGATTGATTTTAGTGTGGTAGGTAAGTTAGAGGGAACATTGATTTTTTTAATGGGAGTAAAGAACCTAAAAAAAATAGTTAGCGGTTTAGTAGAAAATGGTAAGGATAGTAAAACACCTATAGCAATAATAGAAAATGGAACTACTAGTAAACAAAGAGTTACAACAGGGAATTTAGAAAATATAGTGAAAATTTCAGAAGAAAAAAAAGTAAAATCGCCAGCAGTTATTGTAATAGGGAAAGTTGTTGATTTAAGAGAAAAGATGAAATGGTTTGAGGATAAAAGACTTTTTGGAAAAACAGTTTTAGTGACGAGAAATAAAGAACAAGCTTATGCAGTATCAGAGCAAATTAATGAACTGGGTGGAGAAACTTTAGAGCTTCCTTTTATAAATATAGAATATAAGGATTTTGATATTCCTGATTTTACAAAATATAAGGGTATTTTATTTAATAGTGCAAATTCTGTTCGTGGTTTTTTTAGAAAAATAAAAGATGTCAGAGTGCTTGGAAATTTAAAGATAGGAGCAGTGGGGATAAAGACATATGAGGAATTAGAAAAGAACAGAATAGTTCCAGATTTTTTTCCATTAGAATATAGAGTAGAAAAATTAGCTGAAGAAATGCTAAAATATACAGAGGAAAATGATGAGATATTAATTGTGACTTCAAATATATCTCCAGTTTCTGAAAAAGAATATTCTGTGAAGTATAATAGGAATTTTAAAAGGCTGGAAGCATATATTACTGAAAAAAAATTACAAGACGAAAAAGAAGTTGAAGATTATATATCAAAAAGTGATATAATAACCTTCTTAAGTACATCAACATTTGAGTCATTTATAGAAAGTATAAATTTTAGAAAAGAGTTGCTGAAAAATAAAATTATTGCTTCAATAGGACCAATGACAAGTTTGGCAATAGAAAAATACGGAATAAAAGTAGATGTAGAAGCTGAGGAATATACTGTAGAAGGCTTAATAAGGAAAATAAAATAATTATCGTGAAGGGATAACGAATGGCAAATGATTTTAAGAGAAGTAGTAACTTTAAGAGTAAGAACAATGGAGGAAGATTTGGTAAAAAAACTACCATGGAAATAGGAGAATCAGAGAGTCTAAAAGAAAAAAAAGGAAGAAGTTTTGGCTCAAGTGATAGACGTGGAAGCAGTGACAGACCAAAATTCGGTTCAAATGACAGAAGAGGAAGCAGCGATAGACCAGCAAGAGGTTTTGGAGATAGAGACAGAAGAAGTGGTGAAGGATCAGGAGAGAAAAGAGAAGGTTCAAGCAGCTACAGAGGAGATAAGCCAAGATTCGGCTCAAGCGATAGAAGAGGAAGCAGTGATAGACCGTCAAGAAGCTTTGGAGATAGAGATAGAAAAAGTGGCGAAGGTTCAGGAGAAAGAAGAGAAGGTTCAAGCAACTATAGAGGAGATAAGCCAAGATTTGGTGGTTCAAATGATAGAAGAGGTAGTAGCGATAGACCATCAAGAGGTTTTGGAGATAGAGACAGAAGAAGTGGTGAAGGTTCAGGAGAAAGAAGAGAAGGTTCAAGCAACTACAGAGGAGATAAGCCAAGCACAGGTGGCTCGAATGATAGAAGAGGAAGCAGTGACAGACCGTCAAGAAGCTTTGGAGATAGAGACAGAAGAAGTGGTGAAGGTTCAGGAGAGAAAAGAGAAGGTTCAAGCAG
>JAGOZX010000050.1 GCA_018058425.1 Sebaldella sp. | reverse complement strand
TTCTAAGATAGTTATATTAAAGTTATATTAGTAACTCTATAGTATTCTTTTATCCAGTATTTACATTCTAAGATAGTTATATTAAAGGTTTTAATACCATCTACAATTTCATCAAAATATTTATTTACATTCTAAGATAGTTATATTAAAGACGTCCTATAAAAACGCCTTTATTTATTATACCTCAAAACCTATTTTCTGTCGACCTCTTTTTTTCGTCCATAATTCTTTCACTAAATCTTGACAATTTTCTGTCAACATTATACTTCAAAGCCTTATAAAAAAAGAAACTGTCGACCCCCAGTACATTTTGCACTATCTAAGGTCGACAGAAATTTTATTTACCTCTTACTTATAATTAAGTCTAAATGGTCCTGATATACTATTAAATAACATATCTCCATTTGGAAAAAATTGAATTGTTGCATACTGTCCATTTCCAAAATTATCAAATCCAAATTTTGATTGATGAACTGTTTTTCCTGTATTCCAATCCATACCAGTTATTTCCCATCCACTTTGTTTATAATATCCATTAACTAATACTATATTTGAAGTTGTGCTTACTGCTGGTATCATACTTATAGATGAAACATCTTTTCTTGTCCAAACTGATTTCCATTTATTAGCTTTTGTATCCCATTCCACTCTCTCTACACCCATTGGAGAATCAACTATTGGACCTATTCCAAATGTAACTGCCAAAAAGTCTCCTTTAGGAACATTTTCTACTATATTATTTACCACAAATGCTCCATAGTTTTTTACTACAACAGATTGCTCACTTTGAACCCATTTCTGAGTTTTTGGAAGCCCTGCAGTTATAGGTAACTGGTCCGCTATTCTATTTGACTTAGTTCCTGGTTTTTGTTTAAAACCATCTGGAATTTCATCTCTCCAGAAAGCCACTATATTCATTCTATTTGCCCCATCAGTTATTACCACTAACTTATCTTCATCATTTCCAAATCCCATTAAAGTTGGTGTCGAACCTGTTCCTTTTCCTACTTTAATTGTTGGCGGCTGTTGACCAATTTCATATAATGTAGACCATGCTCCATCCTTTTCATCAGTTGAAAGCTTTGTTCCTGTCCAAATTATTTTTCTCATATACTTATCTGATGCCACATAAATTCCATTTTTCTCATCTATTGATATTCCATTTGAAACATATTCATCATTATCAAAGTGAATTGTTTGAATTTTTGATAGATTAAAATCTGTATCTATTACACTTAATGATCTATTTCCAACTATAACTAGTTTCCCGTCATAAGTCATGCTTAACCCTGTTATATTTTCTTTTGTAGCTAAAAATTTTGTTGTATCTATTTTTCCTGCTTCTATAATTCCTTTTGAAGGATCTTTTGAATCTTTTAATGCATATTTATAAACGTTATTTCCCTGATTTACATAAACATTATTATTATTATCTACAACAGCATAATTTCCAGCATGAATTCTTGTCTCCCAATCAAATTGATAAATATTTTTTATTTGCTCAGCAAACTCATCTACATTCTTATAATTTTTTCTTAGTACTTGATCATGCATCTCTTTTGTTATCACTCTTACACCGGGAAAATTGTAATCAGTTACTTTTTTAAAGCCTTCATTTGATACATCAATATAAGTTACTCCTTGATTAGATATACCCCACATGTAATCTGATGATGTAGAAGCAAAAGTCATTATATTTACTGGTCCTCCAGTTACTTGTGGATAGTTATTAAGGTTAAAATTATAGACTCCTTTAGCTACTGGATATGGATAAGAGTCAGATTGAGCTGAATCAAAGTGTGTTATTCCATAAATTGGTGCAGATAAGTATGGATTTGGCTTAGCTATATTTTCAGCATATAAACCTCCTGTGAAAGCAATAATTCCCACAGTCCCAATTAGAATTTTTTCAAAATTTTTAAAATAATTTTTCATTTTATTTCCTCCTAAAATAATTTTTTACAAAATATTTTGATTAAAATATGTTATTTATATTTTAGTCATAAAAAAATATTATGATAACCTTTAAGCTCTCAAATCATATAATAATATATTTAAAAATTATTATTATTTTACTTAAGCTAAAATATATTTTTGATGAAAGTTGACTATTCTCATCAAATTTACTACATCAATAAAATAGTACACGCACTATTCATCATCCATATTATAGTACATGTACTAGAACATGTCAATCAAAATGTAATTAACCAAAAATTATTTATCAAAACTCTTACTTTGCATAATCATAACCAAAAAGAACATTATATCTTTCTAGTAATTTTTCTCTATTTAAAGAGTTAAATATATTCAATGCTCTCTCTTTATATTGATCTATATTTTTAAAACTATCAAACATAAAAAAACAATTTGCAGTAGCGTTAAATAACTCTATGTGCTCTATTTTGCATGATTTACGAGACCTATGTCCTATTATCCCGTAAAGTGTATAAACCATACTAACACAAACTGTTTCAAGTAAATCAGGTTCAAAATTACTCCCTACCTTTTCCATTGCATTTGAAATATAACGATAGAAAGCTTCTACTCTATCGTCTAGGTGTTTTGTCACTACTGATAATTCTGATATTTTTTTATAATAGTCATCTTTATTTTCTAAAATGTAAAAAGTAAATAATTGAATCACAAAAAATTCTTCTATTGGGCTTTCTTCCAGCCTAAGATCATTCACAATAATAGATAATCTTGCAGAAAAATTTTTAAATAATGCAGATAGAATATCTTCCTTTTTTTTAAAATAAAAAGTTATATGTCCTTTACTTATTCCACAATTATTTGCAATTTGTTGAATAGTTGTTTTATTATATCCAGATTCTCCTAAAAGTCTTTCAAACTCTTTTAATATACTTTCTCTAACTTGTATTTTCATTTTCTCAAATCCTTTAATTTAAAAATATTTTTCTAATTTTTATTTTTTAAATAATTATATCATAATATATATTTATTTAAACTAAGCTGTTTTCTTTGTCATCATAAAAATTTATAAATTACATAATTAATTATTTTATTCAAATTCAAATGCATCTAGAATTTATTTAATACTAAATATATGGATTTCATTATGTATATCCTAATCAAATAAAAAAACTGTCGACCCTAGTTTTTACTACCTAAAGTCGACAGAATTTCTCTATAATTATTTAATCTATTATCCTTTTATTCTTTTAACTATTTTATCCACAGTAAATCCATACTCTTCTATTACTCTATCAGCTGGAGCTGATGCACCAAAAGTATCAATTCCTATAGCTAATCCATCTAATCCTACATATTTATGCCATCCAAATGTAGCTGCCATTTCTATAGACACTCTATTTGTAATATTACTTGGTAAAATGCTGTCTTTGTATGCTTTATCTTGTCTTTCAAAAATTTCCATAGAAGGCATACTTACTACTCTTACTGATTCTCCACTTTTTTCAAGTTCTTTAGCTGCTTTTACCGCTAATGAAACTTCTGAACCAGTAGCTATAATAATTCTTCCAAAATCTTTATTAGTTTCATAAGTTACATAAGCACCTTTTGCTACGTTTTCTATTGAACTTGCTTCTAAAACTTCTAAGTTTTGTCTACTTAATACTAATAAAGTTGGAGTTTTTTTACTTTCTATTGCTATTTTCCAAGCTCCTTGTGTTTCTCTACTGTCAGCTGGTCTAATTACATTTATGTTAGGTATTGCTCTTAATCCTGCTAATTGTTCAATAGGTTCATGTGTAGGCCCATCTTCTCCCACAGCTATACTATCATGAGTAAGAACATAAGTTACTGGAAGTCCCATTAGTGAAGATAATCTTATTGCAGCTTTTAAATAGTCACTAAATACGAAGAATGTTCCTCCAAATGTTTTTAATCCACTATGTAGTGTCATTCCGTTTAAAATAGCACCCATTGCAAATTCACGTACTCCAAATTGAATATTTCTATTTTCTCTATGAGTAGAGTCAAATAAACCATCAGTTTTAATCATTGTCATATTTGAATGTGCTAAATCTGCTGATCCTCCAATAAAGTTAGGAGTTGTCTTAGCTATTGCATTTATTGCATCATTTGAAGCATTTCTTGTAGCTTGTGAAAATCCAGTTTCATATGAAGGGTAATCTACTTTTACATTATCATATAATGTTTTATTTATCACAGCTTCTAATTCTTTTCCTAATTCAGGATACTTAGCTTTGTACGTATCAAAAAGTGATTTCCACTCTGCTTCTTTTGCAGCTCCTCTTTCTTCTACATTCTTTTTATAATCTGCATATACTTCTGCTGGAACTTCAAACTCTTTATAATCCCACTTCAAGAATTCTCTTAATCCTTTAGTTTCATCTACTCCTAAAGGTGCCCCATGCGAACTATTTTTTCCAGCTTTTGTAGGTGCTCCATAACCTATTACAGTTTTTATTTCTATTAATGTAGGTCTTTCTGTATCTTTTTTAGCTTCAGCAATTGCCTTACTAATTTCTTCTAAATTATTACCATCTTTAACTTCTAAAACTTGCCATTGGTAAGCTTCATATCTTTTCTTTACATCTTCTGTAAATGTATCTTTTGTTTCTCCGTCTAAACAAATATCATTTGAATCATATAAAATTACTAATTTTCCTAATTTTTGAATTCCTGCAAATGAACTTGCCTCTCCACTTACACCTTCCATTAAATCTCCATCACCACAAACAACATATGTTTGATGATCTATGATATTTATATTATCTTTATTATATTTTTTTGCTAAATGAGTTTCTGCTAAAGCCATTCCCACAGCTGTAGCTATTCCTTGTCCTAATGGTCCTGTAGTTGTATCCACTCCTGCTGTGTGTCCAAACTCTGGATGTCCTGGTGTTCTTGATCCCCATTGTCTGAAATTTTTAATATCTTCCATAGAAACATCATAACCACTTAAATGTAATAACGAGTAAATAAGCATAGAGCCATGTCCAGCAGATAATACAAATCTATCTCTATTCATCCAATTAGGATCTTTAGGATTTACATTTAAATGTTCACTCCAAAGTGCATATGCCATAGGTGCTGCCCCTAATACTATTCCTGGGTGACCTGACTTTGATTTTTCAATAGCATCTACCCCAAGCATTCTTATGGCATTTACTGAAAGTTCTTTCACATTTTTTTCCATTTTTACATCTCCTCATTTCATTCATTTTATTATTTATAAAAAGTTTATAACTACTATAATTAAAAAATTTATTCTGTATTCTCTTTTATGCTTAATTTATTTATTTGATCTATTGCCATCTTTAATGCCTTATCGTATTTTTTGTCTTTAGAGTCCTCATTTTCTAAGTCACTTAATTTTTTACCTTTTATTTCTGGTATCTCTTTAAATCTAGAAAAAGTGCTAAATCCTTTTAATTTCTGACCTTCAATAACTTTATTATCAGTATCAGAACATAGTATTACAACACATCCTGAAAAAGCTCCCTTTGCTATTCCCACTCCTAAATTACCTTTTCGCTTCAGCTCTATAAGCATTTGATTATAATTTTTTGACTGTAAATAAATGAAGTACCTCTGAACAATCATTACTATAACTACTAAAACGAGTAAAAAAATCCAATTCATTATTTACTCACTTCTTTCCATATATTTTTCTATTTCTTTTGCTACACTGTAGTTTGTTACTAAAACACCCAGATAATTGCCATTCAGCGCTCCAATTACTGCATCTTTTTTTTCAATTCCAGCTGCTACTCCAATTACAGTACCAATTTTTTTCAAATCATTTAGACTAATGCCTATTACTCTTTCATTAAATTCAAAATTAGAGTTTTCCCCTTCTTTATTATAAAACTGCAAACAAATATCTCCTACTACACTGTTATGTTTAAACTCTGCCAACTCAGCTTCATCAAAATAGCCAGTTTTCATCATAGTAGAATTTTTATTTAAAGGTGTACCAATACCTACCACAGCAATATTACATTTTTTTATAAATGAAATTATATCTGATATATTCTTCTCTTTCAGAAATTCATTTTTTATTTCTTTATTTGAAACAATTGCTGGAGCATGTAAAAGTTTAAAATTCCCTTCATACTTTTTAACAAAGTCTAATACTATATCATTTGGATGTATTTCTTGTTGTATTTGTCCTGTCCCTCCAATTAAGGGAAGAAAAGTTAAGTTTAAGTTCTGCCTTTTAGTTACATACTCTGCTACTAATTTTACTGTAGTTCCCATAGAAAATCCTACAATATTATCTTTTTCCAAGATTCTATCAAAGTACTCTGCAGCAGCTTTAGACACTTCTTTTTTCTGTATAAATTCATCACTCTCATCAGGGACTATTATTACTTCCCTTAAGTTATACTTATTTTCAATTTTCTGTGCTATATCAAAAAAATCATTATCAAAAGGATTTAAAAGTTCAATTTTCACTATTCCTTGCTCTTTCCCGCCTTTTAATAACCTTGCTACAGTTGGTCTTGATATACCTAAATTTTCAGCTATTTCATTCTGTGTATGTCCATCTTCATAGTATAATTTGCATGTTTTGTATATCATAGCCAATTCATCTGTAATTTTTTTCATATTTCCGCCTCCATTAAAGCTCATATCTATTATAACAATCTTAGAAGTCAATGTCTAGCTTGTGACTGATTTTTTTCTTCCAAAATTTCGTCTTACCATTTATTCCTATTCTTTATTTTTCCTATCTACTTAAAGATTCTTCCTAACTAAAAGAATTTTTCTCTTCTCTAGACTTTGTATTTTTATTCACAAATATTTTTGACATTTGTTCTAATAACTTACACATGTAATCATTATATATTTTATTTCTATTTTTGTCAATTTGTTGATTCTTTTTAATTTCTATAATTAATACTTTATGAAATGTCGATTATTTTGAGCTTAGGCTATATTAAACCCACATCTTCTGTTTACATCTTCTAACTATTGTTTCAATGTTTCTAAAACAATTAATTTACTAAAATTATTTTAGAAAGCTTTCATTTTTTATAATAAATACCCTTTGAAAATATACCTATAAATTTGAATTAGAAAATAAAAAAATGTATTGCTTATTTTATTTTTATCTGATACAATAATTTCCATGGAAGATTAAAAACACTAAACAAGCGCCAGACCTTAGTTTTTTCAGTCATTATTGCAGAAACAAATAACACAGAAGATCATTAAATAAGTAGTTTAATCATCTTTTCCTGTAATAAAAAAGAAATAAGCTTAAGGTGACGAGGAGAAAGAGTTATCGAATTTTCGGCGGGTACTCTTTGGGGTGGTCACAACCCTAACAATAAACAAAACTTACAAGTAATTGTGAGAACAAAATTATTGTAGTGACAATCTTCCTTAAAATTAAATACTTTTGAGGAGGCATATTTATGTGCGGAATAGTTGGTTACATTGGGACTAAAAGGGCCCAAGATTTTGTTGTGGACGGATTAGAGAAATTGGAATACAGAGGTTACGACTCTGCTGGTATAGCAGTTAATAATGGAGGACCTCAGTTTTCTATTACAAAAAAAGAGGGAAGATTACAAAGATTAGCAGATGAACTTACTAAAAATCCATTAGAGGGAACAATAGGAATTGGACATACTAGATGGGCTACTCACGGCGGGCCATCTGATACAAATTCACATCCACATTTTAACAAGGATAAGTCTATTGTTGTGGTTCATAATGGTATAATTGAAAATTACCTTGAGTTAAAAAAAGATCTTATTAGTAAAGGTTATGAATTTCTATCAGAAACAGACACTGAGGTCATCGCTCACCTTTTAGACTATAATTTTAAAGGAGACATTCTAAAAGCAGTACAAGAGACTCTTAAGTCACTTAGAGGAGCATATGCGTTAGGTGTTATGTCTACAAAAGATCCAGATAGAATAATTGCAGTTAGAAAAGAAAGTCCATTAATTATTGGTATTGGAAATGGCGAAAATTTTATTGCGTCTGATATCCCTGCTATACTTAAATATACTAGAGATGTATATTTAATTGAAAATGGTGAAATAGTTGAAGTTAAAAAAGATAGTATAAAAATAATGGATATTGATGGTAATGAGATTAAAAGAGATGTTTTCCATGTAGAGTGGGATATTGAAGCTGCTTCTAAAGGTGGTTATGAATACTTTATGCTTAAAGAAATTTATGAACAGCCAGAAGTTCTAACAAAGACTCTAAAGAGTAGAGTTGATGAAAATTATAATATAAAATTTGAAGATATTGGCCTTACTAAGGAGTTGCTGGAAGGTATAAATAAAATTTACATTGTAGCGTGTGGTACTGCTTATAATGCCGGTTTAATAGGAAAATATATCCTTGAAAAACTTACTAGAATAAGAGTAGAAGTAGATATTGCATCTGAATTTCGTTATAGAAATCCTATTGTAGATGATAAAACTTTAGTAATTGTTTTAAGCCAGTCTGGTGAAACACTAGATACCTTTGAAGCTTTAAAAGAATCTAAAAAAAATGGTGCAAAAGTTCTTGCAGTAACTAATGTAGTAGGTTCATCTATTTCTAGAGAATCTGACAGTGTAGTTTACACTTGGGCTGGACCAGAAATAGCTGTTGCTTCTACAAAAGCATATACTACTCAGCTTATTATCTTATACTTAATAGCTGTTGATTATGCACAAAAAATTGGAAAACTTACTTCTGATGAAGCTAAAAATATAGTAAAAGACTTATTTGAATTAGAAACTAAAGTAGAAAAAGTTCTTTCTTATGAAAAAGATATTGAAAGTATCATTCCTAATATTATAAATCAAAATAGTATGTTTTATCTTGGAAGAGGACTTGATTACCTAACTGCTATAGAGGGTTCACTAAAATCAAAAGAAATATCATATATTCACTCTGAGGCTTTTCCTTCAGGAGAACTAAAACATGGAACTATTGCTCTTATTGAAGAAGGCGTTCCTGTTATGATAAATGTTACACAAGATTCTTTATTAAATAAATCTATTTCAAATATTAAAGAAGTAAAAGCAAGAGGTGCCTTTGTTATAGCTATTGCTAAAGAAGGAACTGAAAACATAGAAGATGTATGTGACAAAGTATTCTTTATACCTAATGTAAGTGATGATCTGGCTTGTTTTCTAAGTATTATTGTACATCAATTATTTGCTTATCATTTAGCTGTTGCTAAAGGAAATGATGTAGATAAGCCTAGAAATCTAGCAAAATCAGTTACAGTAGAGTAATTAATTTTTTATAACAAACAAAAAAGAGGATGTCTCAAAGTATCAAGAGATATCCTTTTTTTAAAACAATTTTTTTCTTTAATAAGAATTAGAATTCCAAACCACATGAAGATCATGGTCTGCTACATAGTCTTTTATAATACGTAAAAATTCGGTACCGTATTTCTCTACTTTTGCATTTCCTACTCCATTTATTTCTAAGAATTGATCATAAGTTTGTGGGTATCTTACACTCATTTCTTTTAATGAATTATCTCCAAATACTATATAACTTGGCACATTTTCTCTCTGTGAAAACTCTCTTCTAAGCTCTCTAAGTTTCTCAAATAACTCATTATATTCAAATACAACTTCTGTTTTCTTAATATTTTTAAATAATACTCGTTCTTCAGACCTAAGAACACGCATAGCTAGGTTATTCCCTGTAACCACTGGATATTCTCCATCTATATAGTCTAAGTAACTGTGAGCTATTAAAGTATTTACAAAACTTTTAAGTTCTTCTTTTGGATACTCTTTCATAATTCCATATGTAGAAAGTTCATTTAGCTTAAAACCTAAAAGTTTTTGATTTTTTGAACCTTTTAATACATCTACTATCATATTTATTCCATATGGCCTTTTCATTCTATAAACACAAGATAAGACTTTTTGAGCATCAACTGTTCTATCAGTCATCTCATAATTCCCATCACAGTTACTACATCTTCCACATTCACCAACATATCCTTCTTCAAAATAATCTAAAATATAATTTCTTAGACATCTATCAGTATGGACAAAATCAGTAATTGTTCTTAGTTTTTTATATTCATGATTTTTTCTATCTGCATCTTCTGTACTATTTTCAATTAAAAACTTTTGAGTCTGTACATCTCTTGGTGAATATAATAGGATACACTCACTATCTAATCCATCTCTTCCAGCACGACCTATTTCCTGATAATAATTTTCAATATTTCTTGGCATATTATAATGAATAACATATCTTACATTGGGCTTATCTATTCCCATTCCAAAAGCATTAGTCGCTACTATTATATTAGCATTATCATATATAAAATCTTCCTGATTCTGTTTTCTTTCATTATCTCCAAGGCCACCATGGTACCTTGTTATAGAATGTCCTTTAGAACCTAAAAGTTCATATACACTATCAACTTCTTTTCTAGTAGAACAGTATATAATTCCAGATTGCCCTTTATTTTGTCCCACATAATCTATGATATATTTCTTTTTTACAGCACCTTTTATCACTTTGATCTTTAGATTTTCTCTGTCAAAACCTGTAATAAAACTTTCTGGATTTCTTAATTCCAAAAGTCTAAGTATATCTTCTCTTACTTCTTTTGTGGCTGTGGCTGTGAAGGCTGTTACAATTGGTCTATTTTTTAGACTCTTTATAAAATCTGGAATAAATCTATAACTTTTTCTAAAGTCATGTCCCCATTGGGATACACAATGTGATTCATCCACAGCAATCATCGAAACATTTAGACTTCTCATTAAATTTATAAAACCTAATGAGTTCAATCTCTCTGGAGCTATGTACAAAATTTTAGTCTTATCATTTTTTACATCTGTTAAAATATGAAAAATTTCATTATCGCTCAAAGTACTGTTTATAAAACTGGCTTTTATTCCTAATTCATTTAAAGTATCTACCTGATCTTTCATAAGTGATATAAGTGGTGAAATAACTATAGTTAATCCATCCAGCATAAGAGCCGGAATTTGATAACACACTGATTTTCCTCCGCCTGTAGGCATAATTGCTAAAATATCCCTACCACTTACTATAGAATTTATTACATCTTCTTGACCACGTCTAAAAGTGTCATATCCAAAGTATTTTTTTAATATTGTAATTGCTTTACTCATCTGTTTCCCCCTAGGCTAATTTTGATTTTAATTATTCTATTTAAATCAATCTTACTTATCATTCTATCACATCATTTTTAAAAAATACAATAGAATAAAATTTAATTCTTTATCTATTACTTATAAAATTATTCTGATTTCAAATTTTTCATTCCTAACTTCCATGACTTTTTATCTTCAAAAACACATTTTTAAAAAAACTCGTAAAACTGTGAAAAATCAAAAATACTGTTTTAAATGATAAAAATCCAATGTGTAGACATTTTCAAAACCTCCCCTAATCTCATGAAAACAACATGGGATTTTTTCATTTCAAATGATAGAATTAGTGTATAAAATAAATAGTAAAATTATGGAGGTAATCGCTATGTTTATAAAAGAATTAGCAACTATATTAATTCAAGGGGGATTATTATTGATTCTAGCATTAATTGGATATTTTCTTTTTAATGATAATAGTAAGAAAAGGAGAAATGACAAAAAGTGTAATCACATAAAAAAGACATCTAAAGTATATAACTTCATAATAGAAGATACGGAAAATATAAAAAAAGTTTTATAGAATAAAATAATAGATTGATGACTGAGCTGGGATAATAGGAAGTTCTATTTTGGAATACCCTTAGGTTTTCTTCCTATATCCCATTAAGTCATTTAAAATTTAAAATAAGTTTCTAACTCATATGTTTTATTACTTATTATTTTACAATAACATCTGTAATCAAAATAATAAATTTAACGCAGTAATTTTTGGCACTTATATTACATAATCAAGTACAAAGCCATTATTATACTTTTCAATTAGGTCTTCTAGACTAATATTATCAATCAAATTAAAAATATTTTCTCTGATTTTTTCATAAACTTCTTCACATGTTAGTTTTAAAAAAGCAGATTTATCTGTAGAGTCATCACAGTCCATTATATCCATTGGTTTTTCTAAGCATTTTAAAATTGTCCCTACACTTATTTCACTTGGTGCTCCGGCTAATTTATATCCACCATAAGCTCCTCTTGTGCTAACTATTAGTTTTTCTGTTACTAATAATTGTACTATTTGTTCAAGGTATTTTTCTGATATTCCTTGTCTTTCAGCAATGTTTTTTAGACAAATACAGTATTTTTTAGAATAATTACTCGCTAAGTCTAACATTAAATACATACCATATCTTCCTTTTGTAGATATTCTCATCTTTTACACCTTCTTCAAATTTATGTTATAAATAATACACTAAGTTTTTACTTTACTATTCAATAGTATAACATATTTTATAATCCATATCAATTTACTATGTTATATCATTTATATATCAAAGACATATATATTATTTAATTGACATAGATATATTAATAGTATAAAATATAATTCATAGTAAAAAAATATGAATTAAAATGGGGGACATTATGGAACTGGATTTTTTATTTATGAAAGATCAAATCCCATTATTTCTAAAGGCTATTTTAGTAACACTTCAAATTGCTTTTTTTGGAATACTTGGGGCAACAGTATTGGGAATGATAAATAGTATAATTTGTTATTACAAAATAAAATTCTTGGATAAAATAGTAATCACATATGTAGAAATTTCTAGAAATACACCTCTACTTATACAGTTATTTTTCTTATATTTTGGCTTACCATCTATAGGGATAAAACTAGATAATTTTACATGTGCATTAGTAGGAATAATATTTTTAGGCGGGAGTTATATGACAGAAGCATTTAGAGCTGGTTTAGAGTCAATAGAAAAGGTTCAGATAGAGTCTGGCCTAAGTATAGGACTTACAAAATTTCAGTTAATGTTCTATGTTATACTTCCACAGGCTTTCAGAGTTTCTATTCCTGCAATTGGTGCAAACTTTATATTTTTATTAAAAGAGACATCTATAGTATCCGCTATATCTGTGGGGGAACTTTTATACACTACCAACAGTCTTATTGCTATCTATTATAAAACTTATGAAATGTTATTTATGTTAGTAATATGTTACTTCATACTAATTGGCCCATTATCTCTTATACTTTACTTTACAGAAAGAAGGCTGAGATATGAATAATATAGACTTCAATACACTAATTCAAATAATTTCCTCTTTAATGGAAGGACTGATAGTTACACTAAGAATTGCTATAATCTCAGTTATTTTTTCAATAACAGGCGGAATGATTTTAGGAATAATCATGAACTCTAAAAATATATTTATAAAGATAATTACCAAAACATATTTAGAATGTTTTAGAATCATACCTATTATAGTATGGCTTTTTATTTTTTTCTTCTGGATCCCCATGGGAACTGGTATAAATATCACTGGTGAAATTGCTGCTGTTTTAGTTTTTTCATTATGGGGAACAGCTGAAATGGGAGATATAGTCAGAGGTGCAATACAGTCACTACCAAAAGTACAGTTAGATTCTGCAGAATCTTTAGGATTAAATAAACTACAAATTTATAGATACGTTCTACTTCCACAGGCTCTTAAAAGAATAATGCCTGCTGGTATAAATCTAATTACAAGAATAGTAAAAACAACATCTCTTGTAGTTCTAATAGGTGTAGTAGATATAGTAAAAAGAGGTCAACAAATTATTGAAAGAACAAAAGATGCATTTTTAGTTTATGCTATTATCTTTCTTATTTATTTTATCATTTGTTTTCCACTTTCGTACTACTCTAAAAAACTTGAAAAACTAAATGAAATAAGTGAATAAATTTTATATCTAAGGGGTGAGTATCATCAATAATTCGTTATTAAAACTAAGAAACATTTCTAAATACTATGGTCCAAAAAAGGTTTTAGATAATATAAATTTAGATATTGATAAGGGTGAAGTAATAGTTATTTTAGGACCAAGCGGCTGTGGAAAAAGTACTTTATTACGTTGCCTTAACGGTCTGGAAAAAACTCAAGAGGGAGAAATTATATTTTCAGGCATTAACTTAAGTGATAAAAAAAATAAATGGGAGAAAATCAGACAACAAATTGGTATGGTTTTCCAAAGCTATGATCTTTTTCCAAATATGACTATTTTAGATAATATACTTTTAGGTCCCTTAAAAGCTCAGAAGAGAGATAGAAAAGAAGTTTTAAAACAAGCTGACATACTCTTAGAAAAGGTTGGCTTACTAGATAGAAAAAATTCATATCCTAGAGAATTATCAGGTGGTCAAAAGCAAAGAATAGCCATAGTCAGAGCCTTATGTATGAATCCAGAAATTATGCTTTTTGATGAAGTCACTGCAGCACTTGATCCTGAAATGGTTATGGAAGTATTAGAAGTTATGCTTAATCTTGCTGAACAAGGAATGACAATGATTATAGTTACTCATGAAATGCGTTTTGCTAAAGCAATAGCTGATAAAATTATTTTTATGGATGAAGGTAAAATATGTGAAATTCAAGAACCAGATATCTTTTTTACAAATCCAGAAACTGAAAGAGCAAAGCAATTCTTAAGTAAATTTACATATATAGAAAATATAAAAAGGAGTGATAAAAAATGAAAAAATTAATGTTTTTATTGGTAATTGTACTTGGATTACTTGTATCATGTGGAAAATCATCAACTGATGGAAGTTCTTCTAAAGATGGAACTAGTCAAATAGAAAAGATCAAGAAAAGAGATAAATTAATTGTTGGAGTATTTACTGATAAACCGCCATTTGGATCAATAAATGAAAAAGGTGAAAATGATGGTTTTGATATTGCACTAGCAAAGCAATTCGCAAAAGATTTATTAGGGGATGAAAATAAAATCGAGTTTGTTCCAGTGGAAGCATCAAGTAGAGTTCCTTTTTTACAATCAGATAAAGTCGACATTATAATGGCAAATATGACTGTAACTCCTGATAGAGAAAAAGTTGTTGATTTTGCTAATCCTTATATGAAAGTGGCAATACAACTATTATCGAATGATAATGATAACATTAAATCTATCCAAGATTTAAAAGGTAAAAAATTAATAGTAAACAAAGGAACTACAGCAGATATTTTCTTTACAAAAAATTATCCTGACATAGAGTTACTTAGATTCGATCAAAATACAGAAGCATTTCAAGCGTTAAAGGATGGAAGAGGTGTTGCATTGGCTCATGACAGCTTATTGCTGTATGCTTGGGCAAAAACTAATCCAGGATTTTCTATAGTAAATGAAAAGCTTGAAGAACCTTCACCTATAGCACCTGCTGTGAAAAAAGGTAATACAGAGTTAAGAGATTGGATAAATAATGAATTAGTAGAATTAGGGAAACAAAATTTCTTACATAAACTTTATGAAGAGAAGCTAAAAGACGCATTTGGCGGAGCAGTAAAATCACCTGATGAAGTGGTAACAGAGGGTGGTATCTTAAAATAGTAACAATTTTTTTATATAATATCAAATCCTTATAAACAAAATAGGCCATAAAACTTATAAAATTTTCCGATTTTATATTTTATGGTCTTTTTTATTAGATTTCTTTACTGTTAAGTACCTCCTCTACCACTCAAACTTTAAAGTTATATTCATTTTCTATATCTTTTTACCTTAATCTTAGTTTTTTCTTTCTAAATCCTTGACAAATCCTTTATTAAATAATAAAATTAAGTAACTGTTGTGTAATAATAAGGGAGTGAAGAAAATATGAGAGAATCATTTGAAAAACTTACATCTAATCTATTAAAAGCAAGATTTCCATTTTTATATGTGAATTCTTGGGAAGAAGAAAGAATAATAAATACGGTAAAGGTAATAGCTAAAGATAAAGAATTAATAAAAACAGTTCGAAATGTATTTACTTGGACTCTAACTGACGGTCTTATTTTAGAAGAAAGTAATTCAGATTCTTCTGGAAAATCGCCAACTTCTGAGGAAAAAGATCCTAGAAAATTCCTAGATTTCGTTGAAAATTATGAAGAACCAGCAATATTTATAGCAAAAGATTTTCATGTATTATTTGGTGGGGATAGACGGGGTACAGCAGATCATATGTCAATAAGAAAACTAAGAGACCTTGCGCCTAAGCTAAAAACAAGTTCAAAACCAAAAAATCTTATTTTTGTTTCTCCAACTTTGGTTTTACCTATAGAATTACAAAAAGACACTACTATTGTGGAATTTGACTTACCAACTGTTGATGATATAAAAAAAGTTTTATTAAATCTTACAAAGGCAAATTCACAAAATCCAAATATACAAATTAATTTAAATGACGAAGAAATAGACCAACTTGCAAGAGCTGCTCAGGGACTTACAATAAATGAAGCTGAAAATGCTTTCGCAAGAGCTCTGGTAAAAGATGGAATAATGGATATTAATGATTTGGAAGTTATCACAGAAGAAAAGCAACAAATAATAAAGAAAAATGGAGTCCTTGAATTGGTAAATAATAATTTGAATTTATCAGAAGTTGGAGGGCTTAGTAACTTAAAAAAATGGCTTTCTAAAAGAGAGAAGGCTTGGTTAAATCCATCTAAGGAGTATAACCTCCCTTATCCAAAAGGAGTTCTTATTACTGGAGTCCCGGGCTGTGGTAAAAGTCTGATTGCGAAAGCAATTAGTGCTAGTTGGAAAGCCTCTTTACTTAAATTTGATATTGGAAGAACTTTTAGCAGCTTAGTAGGAAGCAGTGAGGAAAATATGCGTGAAGCTATTAAAACCGCTGAAGCTGTATCTCCGTGTATTTTATGGATCGATGAAATAGAAAAGGGATTTAGTGGATTAAATAATTCTGGTGATAGTGGAACATCGAGCAGAGTTTTCGGAAATTTCCTGACTTGGCTCCAAGAAAAAGAAGGTCCTGTCTTTGTAGTTGCCACAGCTAATAATATTAATCAACTTCCTCCAGAATTAATGAGAAAAGGTAGATTTGATGAAATATTTTTTGTTGACTTACCCACTTTAAATGAAAGAAAAGAAATATTTACATTACATATAAAAAAGAGAATTAAATCTGAGATTCAAAGTGAAGACTTTGTTATAAATGATGAAACTATCACGAAGTTATCTGAATTAACAGAAGGATTTACAGGAGCAGAAGTAGAACAAGTAGTAATAGAGTCTCTTTTTGAAGCATACTCTGAGAGTAGAAAAGTGAAAATGGATGACTTTGTCAAAGCAATTAAATTCACAGTGCCTCTTTCAGTCACTCAATCTGAGACTATAAAAAGTTTAAGAGAATGGGCTAATTTAAGGGCTGTAAATGCTACACCGAAAGACGAACTTAGCGAATATGTTATGGATAGTGAAATAAAAAAGGATGATGATAAAGATAATAAAGGAACACCTAATATCTCTAATGCCAGAGGTGGAAGAACTTTAGATTTTTAACATTCTATAAATATTAATTGAGAAAAGAGGGCAAAATGAAAAGAAGTTCACAATGGCAATTTTTAAATTCTATATGGGCAATTTCTACTATTTTAGGAGTTTTTAACTGGATTATTTTTCTTTATACTGGTATTCGTTCTAAAAATAAAACACACTTTTATATAAGTATTTTTTATATGATTATTGGATTTCTTTTTTGGCTACTAATTGCATTAAACCTTCCTACTTTGGGGGTTATTATGTTTATAATTAACTTTTTCTTCTATTTTTTTGGTATGGTTTATAGTTTTTTACATTTAAGTTCTTATTGGGAAAGACTAGATTTATTAGAAGAAATAAGTGACTTTTATTTAGAAGACAGTAAAATAAACTCCATGAGTAATTCAAGTTTAAAAAACTTTATTAAAGATAATAAAAATAATAATGATTCTGAAAATACTACAAATAAAACTACTTATAGTTCTACTAATAGCAACACTTATAGCAATGCTAATACTGATGAAAATATTAATAATACAATTAACGATGTTCTAAATAGTTCCAATGAAATTTTATCAACACAAATGGAAAGATTAAACTCTGAAATGGACAGGCTTTTCAATAGCTTTGATACCGCTAACAATAGCAGTAATGAATCAAGAACAGAAACAAGAACCACAAGAACAACAAATAGCTTTAATACAGATAATAGTAATAGTAAAAATAAAACAAATAAAAAAGTCTCTGTGAATTCAGCTACAATGAATGAACTATTAGTACTTGAGGAAATAACTCCTGAATTAGCTGAAAAAATCATATCCAATAGGAAACGTATAAATGGATTTAAGAACTTTGAAGAATTTGAAGAGATTCTTGAATTGAAGCCACATATCAGTGAATCACTTGAAAAAAAAGTTATTTTTGATAATACCAAAACAAGTAATGATCATAATTCGTCAAATAAAGAGAGGATTATTGATCTATAAAATAAGGAGGAAAAGATGAGTTTATCAATTTTATTGGTTCCATTTACAATTTCTACAACATTAGCTGCTATTACTACTGTTACTACTATCAGTACAGCTATTAATAATTTTAATAAGGAAAAAAATACAAGTAGTACCACTACAAAAAGAGAAATTAATCATGTTAATAATGTCAATTTTGCGAATAGTATTACTTATGAAGTAATAGAAACAGATATGAAAGATGAAAAATTACTAAAAAAATCAATTGAACATTTTAAATACAATATAAAGGTCGGTGCAGAAAGGAGTGATATTCTAGCAGATTTAGTATTTTCTGCTAATGAAAATGGAAACTTTACTGTTAAGTATAATAAAGAAAAAAAAGCTGAATATCTTCCTGTTATTTCCGCAATTAGAGAAGAGTATGGAAAAAAAGTACAAGAGACAGTTTATGAAAATATATTAAAAAACCATCAAAAACAGGGCTTTATCTTGGAAAATGAAGTTGTTGAAGATGATAATTCTATTACATTAGTATTTGATACTGGAGATAGATAATGGCAAATAATGAAAAAAATTATCCTGCTTCTGAACCTTTATGGCTTGTTCTTCCATTTTTGGGAATTTTCAATTGGATAGCATATTATTATATAGGAACAAGAGCAAATTGTAAAACTTGGATAAAAATGGGTCATGTTTATATGGTTCTTTTTGTATGTTTCTTTTTTGCACCTCTTATACCAGTTATTAATGTCATATATATTCTTGCAATGTTTATAGGATATATAGTTGGAATTATTTATGGACTTGGAGTTTTTCAAACATACTTAACAAGACTAAATTTAATGTATCACATAAAAAAATCGAATTTAGAAATTGAAAATATAGACACACTTGATAATTCAAAATTATATCAATTTTTAACAGAACATATTCCTAAAAAGGACAATACACCCGAGGACACTACTACTTCCACTAATAATACTACAAGTGAAGTGAAGATAAAAAACAAAAATAAAAATGATGATAAGAAAATTCCAAAAATCGACATTAATAATGCAGATGAAAATATTCTATCTGACCTACCTGGATTTAATATTATACTTGCTAAAAAAGTAATCTCTGAAAGAAAAATTAGAAATGGTTTTAAAAATATAGATGAGTTAGAAGAAGTTTTACATCTTCAACCACACTTAACAGAACAATTAAAGAAGAACATTAAGTTTGGGGATATGGAAAAAAAGAACCCTGAAACTTCAAATGAAAGAATAATAGATTTATAGGCGGTGAATAAAAATGGGGAAAATAATCATAAAAATAAAGCCAAATGGAGAAATTATGGCTGAAACTAAAGGAATTAAAGGTAAAAAATGTAAGGAATATTTAGATATCATGTCAAAGTTTTTAGATGCTAAAATTGTAGATTCCAGCTATACTAAGGAATATTATGAAAAGGAAAATGAAATTATAAAACAGGACATCATTCAAGATACTTTAGAAGATGAAAAAATTACTTTAGGAAAGAAATAATGTATTTAAATATAAATAGAATAATTAAGAAATCCCAAGTAGAAGGACCTGGTAATAGATTTGTTATTTGGACTCAAGGCTGTCCAATAAGATGCCCAGATTGCTCAAATAAAGATACTTGGGATTTTAATTCTGGAAGAAAAATAAAACTATCTGATATAATTTTTCAAATTCAAAGTACAAAAAATATTGAAGGAATAACAATACTTGGTGGTGAACCATTTTCGCAATCAAAAGGTTTATTTAATTTAATAAAAAGTATTAAAGGAAATAATTTATCCATTATTCTTTTCACAGGATATACTTATAATTACTTAAAAGAAAATGGAACCTATTATCAGAAAAAACTTTTAAAATCATCTGATTTACTTATAGATGGTCCATTTATAGAAAAGGAAAAAGAATTTTCAAGACCTTTAGTTGGTTCAAATAATCAAAATTATTATTTTTTAACTAAAAAAATAAAAAAAGAAGATTTTTTTAAAATAAAAAATAAAATTGAAGTACGTCTTGAAACTAATGGGAAAATAAGAATAAATGGTATGGGAGATGTAGAGGAAATCAAGAAAATTATGGAGA
>JAGOZX010000049.1 GCA_018058425.1 Sebaldella sp. | reverse complement strand
AATGTCTATGACTCATTTTTAAGTTTTACCTTTCAATAGTTTGTGTTGGAACTACTATTATACTTGGTTTTCTTATTTTTGAGTCTTTTTTTTATCTGGTGGTGCAATTAATATTATAATTCAAGTATTGTAAAGTAATTATCAAGATAATTATTTAAATCATTTTGATTTTGAAATATAATAATAAATATATAGAAAGTAATGGTGAAGTCTATAGATCAGGAGTACTTAAATGATTTTTTAAAAATAAGGGTAAAGTAAGTGTTTGTTTAAAAAATGATCTATAAAATAGTAATTTACTATATAAATTTATATTGACAAAATTTAAAATAAAGATTATTATATTCTGTAACTAAAAAAAATGACTATAAAAGGAGAGTACAATGAAGAAGTATTTAATAGTATTGGGTATGTTACTAAGTTTAACATCATTTGCAGAAGGTAACAAAGTTGAAGTTAGAGGAGGAATTGATCTAGGTCAGGAATTTAATCACAACTATAATAACTTAAAAAAGGATGCAGACTTTTCATATGAATTAGCAGTAGAATACAGAAGAGAAGTTATAAAAAATGTTGAATTAGGTGTAGGTTTAGCTTACCAAGATCATGGAAAAGTAAAAACAGGAAATTATAATGGATACTCAACAGAGGGAGATTTATACGATTCAATACCACTATATTTAACAGGAAGATATACATTTAAAAATTCTTCTGAATTTACACCATATGTTAAAGCAAACATAGGATATTCATTTAATATAAATGATGGAACATTAAAAGAAAAAGGTGTTTATGGAGAAGTAGACTATGATGTAAATGCAAAAGATGGTTTTTATTATGGATTAGGACTAGGTGTAGAATATAAAGGATTTATAGCTGATTTATCTTATCAAGTTAACTATTCAGATATAGAAGATAGAAATAATAGTTATTTAAATAGTTCAAAAGCAGATTTTCAAAGAGTTACTTTAGGTTTGGGATATAACTTTGGTTTTTAATTAAAATATCCAGATAGATTTAACTTTTTATATAGAAGAATAATATTGTGATTAGATATTATTCTTTTTTTAGTATATGAACAATATAAGTTGTAAAAAATAAAAAAGGAGATTATCAGGAATCAGAGTAGAAAAGCTAAAAAAATGAGAATTATAATTTTGACTAAAAAAATCAAGATTAAAACTTAGTTATAAAATATTGGATCGGGCCCAAATTTTAGGACAACGAGTGCGAAGAAAAGTAAATTTTAAATAAAATAGAAAAACAAAAAAGTCAGGAGATTTAATTAATTCTTGACTTTTTTTATATAATACATGGAATTATATCACACAAATTGAAGATATACGTGTGGTATACAAAACAGGGGTTAAAGATTGATTTTATTGGGTAGTATATATTATTGAGAGTAATAATTTTGACTATTTTAGAAGAAAAATGTTTTCATTAGGTTTTAAATATGGTAAAGAGTGTGAAGAAAATAATATACTAAATAGTTTTTTAAAATTATGTGAAATAAAAAATACGAACTTAACTATTAATGAAGCTACAATAGCAATAGAAAAAGAAGAAAAATTGATAATTAATGAAAAAAATCGCTTGATTTCACTATTTAATAAAGATGGAAAAGAAAAAATATATTTTCAAATGCAAAATATTGTATCTTCTGATTTACTATGCTATTACTTAACTAAAATTACAAGTAAATAGAAATGACTTTAAAAATTTTATTATAAAGGTAAAGAATGGAAAGTAAAAATGTATTTTGTGAAAATGGAGACTAAAGAATTTTTTATGTTATTACTATATATGATATTGGGGATGTCTTATTACTATACTTGTTGTAAAGTCATCACATGTACCTGAGTATGGAGAATTAGCAGATGATATAAGGCAACCCAGTAATTGGAGAGGAAACTATCAACATCGACTAAATATTATAAAACAATTGAATAAAGCAAAAGATAGTCCTTATAAATTATTTTGGAATACACCACTCATTTAAAAAACATACTTAAACACTAGAAATTTTTTTTATAAAGTGAACTAATTAGTAATTACTAGATTTTAGAAAATACTTATGCAATAAAAGATCTTATTTTTAATAATAAAGCAATAAAACTCATAGATATACAAAAATCACTGTTAATATATTTAAGTTATTATTACGCAAAAGTAATGATTACAAAGGATTAGATCGAAAATTATGTAAAAATATACTTTAATAATCAAAATAAAATAGCTACAAAGCATTATAAATTAAGACTTTCAAATGAATATTTTTCGTTGACATAAAAGTGGAAAAATGTTATTTTAGTAATGTAAAATAATGATTTTAAAATAAAATTTGGAGGTAAGAAAATGGCCTATAGAATAGACAAAGATACTTGTATTTCATGTGGAGCATGTGAAGGTGTGTGTCCAGTAGAAGCAATAGCAGAAGCTGATGGGAAATATGCAATTGATGGAGCAACTTGTATTGATTGTGGAGCATGCGAAGGTGTATGTCCAGTAGAAGCAATATCAGGAGAATAGTAAAGCAAAAAATTTCAGTTTAGGCTGAGATTTTTTTTTGCAAATAATATTGAGATATCTTATTTCACCTTTGAAAACTTAAAGAGATAATTTTTTTCACTTTTTGTGAAGAATCTTACACTTTACAAAGATTATAAACTAAAGTATAAATAAGGTATAAAATAGTAATTACATAAAAATATATTTTATAATAACTGTAAATGTTAAATATCAAGGAGGATATTTATGACTAAAGTAGAGAGGCTGTTAAGAGAACTATATGAATTAAATAAGGTTTCAAAGCATGAAAATGAAGAGATTAAGTTTATTTATCAGTTGTTAAGAGAAAAAGTAAGTGAGGTAAAAGTTAATAAGACTAATTAATATTCATATGAGAGCTAATTTAAATAAGCTCTTTTTTTGTGGGGAAACTTCTTTTAATAATAATCTAGGTTTCTTGCTTTGAAATAAAATCATGAAATTAAATAGAAAGAGTGCTAATAGAGTGTACTAAAAAAATAAGTATTTAACAATAAAAAAACTGACTATAATTAATTCTCCAAGTTTTTAACAAAAGTTTTTGAAAAAACATCATTAAAAAAATAAAATATGGAAGAGTAATAAATTTTAGTCAGCTTTATTTAAAAATAAAATTATTTATTTTATATAATTTTCATTATCAATTTTTCATTTACATCTTTAAAAATTTCATTTAATTCATTTCTTGAAATATTTTCTGCAATAAGAATATAATAATTATCAATTTCTTTGTAAAGTTCGATATCTGATTTCTCTATATTAAAATCTTTTGATATACGAATGTAAAATTCATGTTCTAATGTATTAGTATCTATAGTTTTTAAGCTATTTTCAGTATTAAAGAAAAAATTAGAACTAACTACAGAATTGGCAGCAATTTTTACGATATCTGATATTACAGCTGATGCTGTGGGTTCCATTCCTGCACCTTTTCCATAGAATAAAGTTTTTCCTGTATAATTACCTGTAACTTCTATGGCATTAAATACATCATTTACATTTGATAATATTCTATCATTTTTTAGTAAAACTGGTTCAGCAGAAATTTCTATAAGGTTATCTTTATTAATTTTAGAGCTGGCAACTAGTTTCACAGAATAACCTAATTTTTCTGCTTCAAAAATATCTATAAGAGAAATATTTCTGATTCCTTGCATATAAATTTCATTAAAGTTTATGTTTCCGCCATAAGCGAGAGAAGATAAAATAACTATTTTATGTCCTGAATCAATTCCATCTACATCATAAGAAGGATCAGCTTCAGCATATCCCATTTGTGATGCAAGATGAAGAGCTTCTTCAAAATCAAGGCTATCTTCTTTCATTTTTGTTAATATATAATTTGATGTTCCATTGACAATACCTCTAATTTCAGTAATAGTATTAGCAATTAAATTTTCTACTAAGGGTGTAATAATTGGAATTCCACCACCAACTGCAGCTTCATATAAAAATAAACAGTTATTGTTTTTAGCAGCAGTAATTAATTCTGTACCATGCTTAGCAACTAACGCTTTATTTGCAGAAACAACATGTTTTTTATTATTTAAAGCTTCTAATATTATAGTTTTAGCAATAGATTCTCCACCTATCAGTTCAACAATAATATCTATTTCAGGGTCTGAAATAATTTTTTTATAATCAGTTGTAAGTATAGATTTATCAAATTCAAAAGAAAAATCTTTATTAATGCTTAAATCACAAGCATATTTGACTTCCAAATCTGTGTTAGATTTAAACTTTAGATTATCTTTTTCTAAAGTTAATATTTTTAGTACACCTTCTCCAACAGTACCAAGACCTATTATACCTATTTTCATTTATATTCCCCTTTCTAGTCGATAAACTTACTATGAAGAGCCTTCACAGCTTTTTCTATATCTTTTTCATCGATAATGCAAGATACATTTATTTCAGAGCAAGAAATCATATCTATATTAATACTATTTTCAGCTAAAGTATCAAAAATTTCAGAAACAGTTTCATAATGAGTTTTTATTCCAACTCCAACCACAGAAACTTTAGCTACATTATCTTGATATGCTACCCCAGTTGCTCCTAGTTCCTTTCTTAACTCTTCTGTTACTCTCACAGCTTCTTCTAAATCTGGAGTTTTAACAGTAAAAGATATATTGTTTAATTCTCTATTTGCACTTGAACTTTGTAAAATAATATCAGGATTTATTTTTGCTTTGGCAAGAGCACTAAATACTTTTGCAGCTGTACCTGGTTTATGTGGAAGTCCAAAGAGTGTAACTTTTCCTTCATTTTTTGATGAAGTAATCCCAACTATTTTTGCTTGTTCCATGATTTCATCTCCTTTTTTTACTATTGTACCTATAGAATCATCAAATGATGAACGTAAATGTATATTTATATTATATTTTGCAGCTATCTCTACAGAACGTGGGTGTAAAACCTTAGCTCCTGCTGAAGCTAGCTCTAACATTTCTTGATATGATATCTCATTTAATTTTTTTGGATTATCTACAACTCTTGGGTCAGCAGTATAAACTCCATCAACATCTGTGTATATTTCCACTTCATCAGCTTTTAGAGCAGCACCAAGTGCAACAGCAGTGGTATCAGAGCCTCCTCTACCAAGGGTAGTAATATCAAAGTTTTCATTAACTCCTTGAAATCCTGTAATGACTACAACTTTCCCTAATGAAAGTTTTTCTTTTATTTTCTCAGTATCTATATTTAGTATTTGAGCTTTCGTATGATCAAGGGTGGTTTTAAAGTTAATCTGAAAAGCATTAAAAGAAATAGCGCTTTCTCCTAATTCATTTACAGCCATAGAAAGTAATGCAGCGGAAATTTGTTCTCCAGTGGTTAAAAGCATGTCTAACTCACGTTTATTCGGATTTTTTGAAATTTCACAGGCATTTTTTACTAAATTATCTGTCATACCAGCTGGAGCTGAAACGACGACAACGACATCATGACCATTTTTTTTATATTTTAAAACTCGCTTTGCTACTTCTTTTACTCTTTCTGAGTTGGCAACAGAAGTACCACCATATTTTTGAATGATAAGTGCCATAAAACCTCCTAATACGATATAATTATAAGAATATAATAACCTATTTTGGAAATATTTTCAATAACTTAAACTAATATATTTCATATGTAACAATATATATAATATAAGTTTAAGAATTAATTTACGAAAAAAAATAAAAAAACCTTTCATTTTTTTTAAAATGTGTTATAATAATATTGCCAAGAGCATTACAGAAAATTTCGTATTTGAATGTAAGATGTTTAGGGTGTAATAATTTTAGGAGGTAATTTCTTTGCAAGGTAAAGTAAAATGGTTTAACGACAAAAAAGGATTTGGGTTTATTTCAGGAGAAGATGGAAATGATTATTTCTTACACTTTTCAAAAATCGAAAAAGACGGATTTAAATCTGTTAACGAGGGTGAAGAAGTAAGATTTGAAGTAGAACAAGGGCCAAAAGGTCCTCAAGCAACAAATGTAACATCAAGATAAGCCTGAATGAAAAGCGACTTTTATAGTCGCTTTTCTGTTATAAAGATTTTTTTATTTTAAAATAATTTTTTATGTAATTTTAAATTGATAAAAGTCTTGCATTAGAAAATAGAGTATAAATGAAATTTAGAAAATAAATCTTACTTTTTAATTTTATAAAGCAAAAATATTGTTAGTATAGTTAATATATAGCAACTCAGAAGAAAAAAACGTCTCTTAAAGAAGTTTTTGGATAGGAAGCGGATTAATTGATGATGGAAACTTGAAATTGAAATCAAGGTGTATTAAGGCGTTTTGAGACATAAGGGGGAAATGTTTAGACAAAGACATAAAATTGATGTAGTATTTATAACTTTTAAGAAAAGATATCAGATATATTTTGAGCTTAGTTTTTTTAGTTAAGTAAAGTTATTATTTTATATTTTAAAATAAAAAGTAAAGTACATTAACTTATTTAATTTATTAATTTATAATTTTTGTGATTTATAATATAAAAATAAAAAAATATAAATTTTTGAATTTATAGAAATGAAATATAAAAAATAGAGTATAAAAAAATGTTGGATTTCTCCAACATCTAAAATAACTCTAAAATTTCTTATTTAATTATTTATAAATTTTACACTATCAATTTTGCCATCTTTATATATTTCCACTCTTGAAGGATCACCATTATAATCATAAAGTGTAGATTCACCTTCTAATTTTTTATCTTTGAAAAAAGCTTTTGATTTCAGTCTCCCGTTATCATAATATGTAAAGACAGGGCCTTCTATTGTACGACCTTGAAAATCTTTTAAATTTGTACCTCTTGCAATTCCTTGTACATTTCCTGTATCCATAAAATAATCTACCAATAAGTATAAATTTCCATCTTTTGAAAAAGTTTTACGAAAAAATACTGCTTCTTTAGAATCTTTATTGATAAGGTTTCCTTCAACTGTAAAGTAACCAAAGATTTCCCCTTTAGAAAAATCAATATTATCATATTCAGGAATTCCAGTTTTTTGAAGCTTATATCCAATGTTTTTACTACTTACTACTTCATTATCATCATAAATTTGAGTTAAAACTTTTGTTCCATCAGGATAGAAAAGAGTGAACTCACCATCAATAAATCCATGGGCATAGTTAGCTTCAACATATTTTTTATCTTTATAATAAAGTGTACCTTTTCCATTTGCTAAATTATTAGTAAAATTAATTACTGCAGCAACTTTTCCATCATCAAAACTTGTCTTTTTACCATTTATTTGTCCATTTTTCATATCAGCGGTATATGAAATTTTTTCATCTTTAGTATAATATGCCATTGGTCCATTCATACTGTCCTCATTATCTAAATCTTTAAGTTTTAAAATTTTTTCAGGAGTATCAGTATCAGCATAAAAGTCTACTACTAAATGAAGACCATCTTTTTTTCCAAACTCTTTTCTATAAAACATAGCATCTTTCTCTTCTACTATTCTTTTTTTATCAGAGTAATACCCAATAATTTTCCCTTTAGAGAAGTCCAGAGTATCATATTCTTTTATTCCAGATTTTTCTAAAGAAAAACTAAGTATAGATATTAAAAATAATAATATTACTATCAGTTTTTTCATTTGTACCTCCAGTTTATTAATAATTATCTATTATTTTATCATAAAATATTATTTAATGTAATGAGTTTTTGAGTTTACAATGATAAATGATAAAGAAATATGTTTATTATAACTATAAGTATTTTAAAATATATAAAAATTATTAGGAAGGGAAATTCCATGGGAAATAGGGAGTAGAGAAATAATTGAGGAGGCTAAATTACATAGTGGAAAATAAGATTTTTTTGTTTGCTATAATTTTTTTGTTAGTGTATAATAAGCTAATTATTAATTTTAGTATATCTAAATTTATGTAAGAAATATAATAGAAATAAAGGAGAAATTATGAAAAAAAAATTATTTATTTTAATGGTACTTATTGGAACTTTAAGTTTTTCGGATTGTAGTGTTCAGGCAGGAAAACTAATGGAAAAAGTAATGAAAGAAAAATTTTCTTATGAAACAGATGCTTATTTAGACCCACAAAAATCAGCTAAAAATAAGTATGAAACAACAGTTTTTGATAAAGATGGTGGAATAGTTGGAGTATTAACACTAGACTTAAAAACAGGAACTGTATATTCATTTGATGAAAATAATAATAAAACAACAAAAATATATCAAGATAGAAAAAATATTTGTACTAATTAATATAAATAAAATTCTTCGAAAAAGCTTCTTAATCACACAAAATATTAGAAATGTGTTTTAAGAAGCTTTTTTTGAAAATAAATAAAAAGGGTGGAATATGCTATGAATAATGTGGAAGAGATGAAAAAATGGAAAGAGATTCGTTCAAGAGTGCCAAGAAGTAGCCATTCAGAATGGAAACCTGCTGTGGGGCGAGATTCACTTTCTATATTAAGAGGGCAAGATAGTACAAGAATAGATGAACTTATACCGTTAAGATATGAAAGAATGGCAGTTTCACCATTTGCTTATTATAGGGGAGCAGCAGCAGTTATGGCTTTTGATCTATCATCTACACCAATAACAGGTCTAAATGTACAGCTTTGTGGTGATGCACATATTGCTAACTTTGGGATATTTGCTTCACCAGAAAGAAATTTAGTTTTTGATATTAATGATTTTGATGAAACAATTAGGGGCCCTTGGGAATGGGATATAAAACGTTTGGCTGCAAGTGTGGCATTAGGAGGGAGATCAATAGGGTTTTCTGAAAAAGAGTGCGAAGAGTTTGTGTTTAATTCGGTTATGTCTTATAAAAATTCTATGGAGTCTTATACAAAGATGAGTGTTCTTGATTTATGGTATTCGAAAGTAGATTTAAAAAAACTAGAAGATATAAAAAAAGAAAAAATGAAAGAAAGAGCTATTGAAATTACTAATAAAGCCCAAAAGAGAACAAGTATAAAGGCAATGGAAAAGTTGACGCATATTGTAAATGGGAATAGAGAATTTGTAGAAGACCCTCCAATAATTCAGCGTATATTTGATAAAGATGATATGGAGTTTGTACAGAATGGAATTAAAAGTTATAGAAAAACACTTTCTGGAGAAAAAAGATTTATTTTAGATAGATTTAGAGTTGTTGATGTGGCTAGAAAAGTAGTTGGAGTGGGTAGTGTGGGGACTCCATGTTTTGTAGCATTATTATTAAGTAAGGATAGCGAAGATCCTTTGATATTACAGATAAAAGGTGCTACTAGATCAGTGCTTGAACCGTATGTGAAACCAAGTATTTATACTAATGATGGACATAGAATTGTAGCTGGACAGCGTTTAATACAATCTAGCAGTGATATATTCCTTGGCTGGGGTAGTTTAAATGGAAAGAATTTTTACATCAGACAGTTCTGGGACATGAAAGGTTCTGTTCCATTAGAGGAGATGAGACCAGAGGGATTTGATATATATGTAAAAACTTGTGGGAAGATATTGGCGCTTTCACATGCTAATACAGGAAATAGGTTTGCAATTTCTACTTATCTTGGAAATTCGAGTAAATTCGCTGAAGCTGTAACGGAGTTCGCGATTACTTATGCAAATCAAATGGAAAATGATCATGCTAAATTAGTAAAGGCTATAAAGGATGGATTTTTGAAGGAGCTGTGATTGTGTTGTAGGTAGGTATTATATTAAGCAATGAATGTTTGGGATCGTAACAAAGCTCCGCTTCTCAGGATGACAGATTGGGAGTATTTTCTGACTTAATATAAATATAGAAATTCTATAAATTCTGTAAATATAAAATTATAACTGGTGAACACGAAGCCTTTCATTCTGTCATTGTGAGGAATGAAATGACGTGACAATCTATAACGATAATAGATTGTCAACTAGTAAGACAATCAAATCCTCTCAAATGAAATTATATTCCGAAATTGAGTAAAGTTTAAGATCCCTAAATCTCTCCGTCCCACAGGACAACAGATTTAAGGGGTCTTTTTTTAATTACTTATTTTACTATCCTATTTTATTAGTTATCAATTTTGCTATTTTAAAATAATGAATATCAAAAAATACCTATGTTTATTCATTGTTAGAGTAAACAAGTTCAAAAAATAAAAGAAAAACTATTGACAAATTATAAAAAAGAGGTATAATTGTATCAAATTACATGTACGGACATATATATGCGTACATTATATTTTAAGGGAAGAAATATCTTTATTTTAAATATAAGTTCAGGTAATAAACAGCTTAAATAAGCAAAAATAACTTATATTAAGAATAAAGAAAAGTAAAAAAGGAGTGATAATAAATGGTGAAAAAATCAAATCTTTATTTTGATTTTGAAAATGGGAATTTTAAAAGCTCTGTTAGTGAGAAACTTTTTATCACAGAGAAAAAATTTCAAGAATTAAAATCTATTTTTTCAGATCCACATGATGAAAAAATAAAAGATGAAAAGGTTTTATATGAAGTAACTGCCTTTATAAATGAAGAAAATGTAGGAGAACTAAACTTTGGTGCAACTAAAATTTTCCCCGGAACTGTAAATGAGGAATTTTTCATGACAAAAGGCCATTATCATAAAAAATTAACTCATACAGAATATTATTGGGGAATAAAAGGAAGAGGCCTTTTAGTATTGTTAAATATAAATGGAGAGTGTAGTATAGAATTAGTAGAAAAAGATTCACTTCATTATATTCCAAAAGATACTGCACATAGATTAGTAAATATTTCAGATGAAGAATTCGTAGCTGGAGCTTGTTGGCCGTCAGATGCAGGACATAATTATGGCGAAATTCAAGAAAAAGGATTTCCAGTTAGAATTTTTAAAGATGGAGATAATTATAAAATAGTAAAAAAAATAATATAATAACATCATTGTTATTAAAAATAAATTAACATAAAATGTTAAAAAATACGAGGAGGAACTACAAATGAATTTAGAAAAACGAATACCTAATTATGACAGGAATCCGGTTATTGATGTAAAAGGTTTTGATAAAGAGGCTTATTCATCATATGAATCTATTTTAAAAGAACTAGAGGGGAAAACAAAAAGTCTTGGAAAAAATAAAGTAACTTTGGTTTTAGATTTTTATCATGGAGTAGATGAAAAAGAAGTCTACAAAAATTTAATAAGTAAACTTGGTGCAGATAAATTAGTTAATATAGAAGAGTATAAACTGTCAGAAGAAATTTTATCTAAAAAATTAAAAAGAGAAATTACTAATGATAGAGTATTTGGAGTTTTAAGCGTTAGAAAAATCGAAGAATTTTTTGACAATGAAAAAATAAATAAATTAAAAAAAGAAATCTCTGAAACAAAGGAAGGTTTAACAGTAGTTTATGGAATAGGTGCTGGTTTAATAGAAGGAGATATCTTAGTATATGCTGATATGGCTAGATGGGAAATTCAACAAAGGTTTAGAAGAAAAGAACTTGATAACTGGGGAGCAGGAAACTTTGACGAAGATATTTTAAAAAAATATAAAAGAGCATTTTTTATAGAGTGGAGAGTCTTAGACAGACATAAAAGAGAATTGTTTGGGAAATTAGATTATCTATTAGATACAAACAAAAAAAATACTCCTAAAATGATTTCAGGAGAAGCTTTTAGAGCAGGATTAAAGCAAGCTGTAACACAGCCATTTAGATTAGTTCCATTTTTTGATCCAGGAGTTTGGGGTGGACAATGGATGAAGGAAGTGTGTGACTTAGATAAAAGTGTAGAAAAATATGCTTGGTGTTTTGACGGTGTTCCAGAAGAAAACTCTTTAAATTTAAAAGTTGGAGATGTTATAGTGGAAATTCCATCTATAGATTTAGTATTTTATAAGCCAGTGGAATTATTAGGAGATAAAGTTCATGCAAGATTTGGAATGGAATTTCCAATAAGATTTGACTTTTTAGATACTATGGGTGGAGGAAACCTAAGTCTTCAGGTTCATCCATTAGTTAGCTATATACAAGAAAACTTTGGAATGCATTATACTCAAGATGAGAGTTACTATATACTAGATGGTGAAGATGATGGGATTGTTTATCTAGGGACAAAAGAAGGTATAAAGCCAGATGAGTTAATAGATGAGCTAGAAAAAGCACAAAGAGGGGAAAGTATTTTTCCAGATGATAAGTTTATAAACAAGTTCCCAGCTAAAAAACATGATCATTTCTTGATTCCTTCTGGAACTATACATTGTTCTGGGAAAAATACAATGATATTAGAAATAAGCGCAACTCCATTTATATTCACGTTTAAACTGTGGGATTGGGCAAGATTAGGATTAGATGGTCTTCCAAGACCAGTTCATATTGAACATGGAAAGAAAAATATACAATATGATAGAGATACAAAGTGGGTAGAAAATAATTTGATTAATAAAATTGATAAAATAGCAGAAGGTGAAGGCTGGAAAGAAGAAAGAACTGGACTTCATGATAGAGAATTCATAGAAACAAGAAGACACTGGTTTAGTAAAAAAGTAACACATAATACAAATGATTTAGTAAATATGCTTAATTTAATAGAGGGAGACGAGGCAATAATAGAATCTCCTACAAATAGTTTTGAGCCATATATAGTACATTATGCTGAAACATTTATAATACCTGCTAATGTGGGGGAATATACAATAAGACCTTATGGAAGATCAGAAGGTAAAGAGATAGCTACATTAAAAGCATTTGTGAGAGTGTAGAAAGGAGAGGATATGATAGGAGTAATATTAGCAAGTCATGGTGATTTAGTTTATGGATTAAAAGATACATATAATATGGTAATGGGTGATTTGCCTGAAAATGTAAAGATAATTTCATTAAAAAAAGATTCAGATGCTGAGACATTTAAAAAAGAGTTTCATGAAGTGATATCAGGTTTTCAAGATATTGATGGAGTAATGGTTCTTACTGATTTAGAAGGTGGGACGCCATATAATACAGCATGTACGTATTTTTTTGATCCATCTTTTGATTTAGAAGTTAGAGTATTAACAGGAGTTAATTTTCCAATGTTAGTTGAGACAATTGAAAATATGGAAACAAAGAATATAGGTCAGGCAGCAGAAATTATTCTAAATCTAACTAGAGATGGTATAAGACAAGCAGAATTAATAAATGATGAAGACGAGGATTTTTAGGAGGAAATAAGATGGCAATTTCATTTGTAAGAGTAGATGATAGAGTAATACATGGGCAAATAGTAACAGCGTGGTCTAAGCAGTTTTCTTGTGACGGAATAATAGCAGTAGATGATAAAATATCCCAAGACCCGGTATTAACAAATGTATTTAAAGGTGCAGCTCCAAGTGGAGTAAAAGTTTGGATATTTGATGTAAAGACAGCAGTAGAAAAATTACCTAAAATTATTGAAAGTAATAAGCAATATTTTATTATTGCTAAGACTCCAGTGACTTTTAAAAGATTAGTTGAAGCAGGAGCCAACTTAAGTAATGGTAATGGAAATAAAATAAATATAGGGCCTATGCATATGAAAGATGGTGCTAGAACTATAGGTCCAAATGCAGCAGTAACTGTGGAAGAAGAAGAAGCTTTTAATTATTTATCAGAAAAATATAAAATAGAGTTTAAATTAGTACCAGACAAAAAAGCATATTATTGGGAAGAAGTTAAGTAAAAGAAAAATCTTATTTAGAAGGAAGGAATGGTAACTATATGTTAATACAAGCGATTTTAATTGGAATCTTTTGTTATTTAGGTGCATTAAGTGTGCCTTGGGCATTTGGACTAACTGGAGGATGGTACACGTTATCAAGACCACTAGTATCTGGTTTAGTAGTAGGAATAATTTTAGGAGATGTAAAAACTGGGATAATGGTAGGGGTAGCAGTTCAAGCAGTTTACATAGCTTTAGTAACACCAGGCGGGACAATGCCTTCAGACTTAAACTTTGTAGCATATCCTGCTGTGGCTCTTGGAGTCTTATCAGGAAAAGATCCACAGGTAGCTGTTACACTAGCAGCAACAATAGGAATTTTGGGAACAGTTATTTTTAATTTCATGATGGTACTAAATTCTTATTGGAATAATAAGGCAGATAAAGCTGTTCAAATGGGAGATATGCGGGGAGTTAGGCTGGCTAACGGAATATATCCACAAATAACTACATTTTTAATGAGATTTATTCCTACATTTATAGCAGTATATTTTGGAGGTCAATATATACAAGTGATTTTAGATAAAATACCAGATAAAGTTATAGTTATGATGAGTGTTTTAGGAGGAATGCTTCCAGCAGTGGGAATAGCAATACTTCTTAGACAAATAATAAAAAGAAATGATTTATTATTATACTTCTTAGTTGGTTTTATAGGGATTACTTTTTTAAAGCTAAATATGATAGCACTAGCAATAATAGGAGCATTATTTGCTCTAATACACTTTAATTACAAACCGTCAAATAGAGTTACTGGAAATAATGGTGGAAGTCAAAATCAAGATGATGAGGAGGATGAATTTTAATGGCAGAAAAAAAATTAAGTAAAAAAACATTGATAAGAAGCTGGAGAGACTGGATGATGTTTAATTTATCTTCTATGAGTTTTGAAAGACTAGAATCATTTGGATTTTGTCATTCTATGCTTCCAGTAATAGAGGAATTATACGGTGATAATAAAGAAGAGGTAAAAGAAGCACTAAAAAGGCAGTCAACTTTCTATAATACAGAGCCGCAATTAGGGGCAGTAGTAAATGGAATTGTAATTGGTCTAGAGGAAAAAAGAGCAAATGGGGAAGCAATAGATGAAGAAATAATAAATGGTTTAAAAGTAGGAATGATGGGTCCTGTGGCTGGTATAGGAGATTCTATGATACCTGGGATGCTGGTTCCGATATTACTTAGTATAGGTATGGGTCTTGCTCAAGGGGGTAATATTTTAGGGCCGTTATTCTATATAGTAGTTTACAATACGATAATAATAGGCGGATCATATTTCTTATTTATGAAAGGCTATAGATTAGGTACAGATGCTGTAAATTTACTTATTGATGAAAGAGCGGAGAAACTAAAAGAAGCGTTTGCTATACTTGGAGTATTTGTAACAGGAGGAATAGCAGCAAGTTATATGAATGTCAGCACAAAATTAGGATTTCAAAGTGGAAGTGTAAATATAAATATACAGGAAATACTTGATGGAATTTTCCCTAAATTAATACCATTAGTAATTGTATTATTTACTTATTATTTAATGACAAAGAAAAAATTAAGTGCGTTAAAAGCAATGATGGTTCTATTAGTAATAGCTATAGTTGGGGTATTGTTAGGAGTATTTTAGAAGTACTTTAGGAGGAGAAATGATCAATCCAGGATTTAATATATCAATTAATGAAAAAGCTTTGAATTTCATATATGGAACTGGAGTTTTTGGACCTATTGTAGAGAATAGAGCATTAGACTCTATAAGAAAAAGCCTAAAAGATCCAAATGCAGATGGGCCTGATGTTGTTTATTCTATAGCAATGGATGTAGGAAAGTCAGAGGATAAAGAAGATCTTGTAAAGAAAAATTTATTATTTGGAGCAGTAATTTATTCCAAAGGTAAAATTGGTGAGGAACCAGTGAGAAGTCAGGGGCATATACATAGTATTTCTACTTCATGCGGTATGTCAACTCCAGAAGTATACGAAATATGGCAGGGAAAGGCGATTATCTATATGCAGGAAACTGCAAAAGATAACCCAGGGAGATGTTTTGCTGTGGAAGCAAAAGAGGGAGATGTGGTGATAGTTCCACCGTATTGGGCTCATTACACAGTAAATGCTGATCCAAAAGAAAATCTGGTTTTTGGAGCATGGTGTGTAAGAGATTATGGCTTTGATTATGATGAAGTCAGGTCACATAACGGACTTGCATTTTTTCCTATATTGGACTACAATGATAAAATAAATTGGATAAAAAATAAGTCTTATAAAGATCAAGAGTTAATAATAAAAAAAGCTAGAAAGTATGAAGAATTTAATCTAAATGATGAACCCATATATACACAGTATGAAAATGATAGAGAAAAATTTTTATTTGTGGCAAATCCAATGTTAAAATTAAAAAATTGGGGAAATTTTATTCCATAGAAATTTTTAAGAAGGGATATTATGAAAAAACTAGTGAATAAAGATTCTAATGAAACACTTTACAAACAAGTTGAAAACATATTATTAGAATTAATAAATGAAGAGCCATATAATAAAGGATTTTATATTCCTAATGAGATGGAACTCATGAAAAGACTGGATGTTAGCAGACATACTATTAGAAAAGCTATGGAAAACTTAGTTATGAGAGGTTTGATCATACGTGAAAAAGGGAAGGGAACTAGGGTAAACTTAGATAAAACTAAAGTAAAGACTACTTTGAATTCTTGGCACAGTTTTACTGATGAGATGTTTTCACAAGGAGTAGAAATAAAACATATCAGTAAAGAAGTAAAGCTAGAAGTACTTCCAGATGAAATAAAAGAAGTTTTTGGGTTAGAGAAAGAAAAAGAATATAAAGTCCCTGTATTATATAGACAAAGTGGCGTAAAAGAAGCTGATATATTTTTTATAAGTTACTTTAATCCTAGTTTGAATTTAGATAAAGATAAAGACTTTATAGAAGGTAATTTTACTAAATTATATGATTATTTAGAAAAAAATTATGGAGTTTTTACAACAGTTTCTGATGAAGAAATTACTGCAATGATACCAACAGAAAAATTACAGAAAATTTTAAATATAAGTGAAAAGATACCTATTTTATGTAGAAAAAGACTTGTATATGACAGGTTTGGGCAAAAGATAGAGTATAATATTGGTTATTATAGAGCTGATAGATTTTCATATAATATAAATTTAAAAAGAGAAGTATAAATAAAAATAATTATTAGTGTAAATGAAGAGCCGTCTCATAAAAAAAGACGGCTTCTTGCTTTTTTTGATGTTATTAAGTATAATATAGGTAGAAATTCAATAGTTAACAAAAAGAGAGATACTTAACAGAAAGAAAAAATAAGAAGCTCTAAATAAATAGAAGTAATAAAAAAATGTATCTTTACATTATTAGTGTGATATAATATGAGAAACAATTGTGTAGGAGTTTAATAATGAAGATGAGCTAGGCTGGTGTCCAGCTTTTTATATTTTACTTGATAAAATTATAAAGAATTTTTTTAACTCTTATATATATTTAGAAAAATGTTAGAATACTTGTGTAATAAGCTTAATGAGAAGTCTATTAGATTTATTTTTATTTATAAATCTAATTTTAGCAAAGTTGCTAATTTAAAATTTTAAAAATATACCTAACATAAAAAAAATTGGTTGTGTAGTAATAAATACTTTGTAAAAAAATGTGTTGAAAAATAAGTAAGTGTTGCGGTAAGTTATAGATATTTTTATCTATTTAAAAAACTTACAAATAAAGGATAGGGGATAAAAATGGGATTATTAAAGAGAATGTTTTGGGCTAAGAAAATAAGCCAAGCAAAATTTTCATTACTTTCTAAAGACTTAATATTAAAAAAATCAGATAAAAAGTATTATTATTTTCAAGAAGTGTATGGAAAGAAATATGTAAAAGTCTTGAGAATAGAAGATGGTGAAGAGTTAATATTGTATGAGGATTGGCTTGACTAAATAAGGAAAATATTTTGAGTGGTGTATAAGATCACTCATTTTTTATTTGATGAATTTAGTGGAGAATGCAAATGTAAGTGGAGTATTGTAATTCAAATACTATTAATTCACTATTGAAAAAATGATATGAAAGGATAACTTTGGTTGCAAAGGAATTATAAAAAGATTATAATAGTTTATGGTAAAACTCATGAGGAAATACATAGAAAAATATATTTAGACTAAAGGAGATTTAAAATGAAAAAAATAATATTTTTTGATGTTGACGGAACATTACTTGATCATTCTGTAGGGATGGACAGCCCATCGCAAAAAACAATAGAATCAATAAAGAAATTAGAAGAATTAGGGAATTACTGTGTAGTTGCTACAGCCAGATCAGGATTATCAGAGGAATTATCAAAACTACCTTTTACAGGGAAAATTCTTTGTAATGGAGCATACATAGAATATGATAAAAAAGAGTTATATAATAATTACTTTTCACTGGAACAGTTAAATAATATTATTTCTAAAACAAATGAAGTTAATGGTGCATATATAATGGGAGGGCAAAAAGATATTCTAATTAGTGAAACTAATAATCCTCTTATAAAAGTTCATGAACAAATATATGGAGAATTAAAATCAGAAGAAAAACTTCCTATTAATGAAAAGATTAATGGAGTAACTGCTCTTTTTCATACAAAAGAGGAAATGTATAGTGTATTAGAAAAATTACCTAATGAATGGTCGTATCATATATATGAAGAGCCAAACATACATGTTGATATTTATCTTTTTGGATATTCTAAAGGTGGAGCAGTAAAGTATCTTTATGAACATTTAGGAATTCCATATGAAAATACTTATGCTTTTGGTGACGGACAAAATGACTTAGAAATGATGGAATTAGTGAAATATAGTACTGCCATGGGTAATTCAACGGATGAAATTAAGAATAAAGCCTATGCAATAACTGATAATGTAACTGATGATGGAATATATAAAGCTTTAAAAAAGTATAACTTGATTTAGGAATAGATTTGAATTTTTCTAAAGCGATAATGAATTATGAGATTTTTATTTTATATATCAAATTTGATGAATAAAAATCAATAAAAACAGGAGTTTTTTTCTTAGAAAAGCAAAAAGAAATTTTTTTATAAGGAGAGTATTTATAAAATGAATTTTCTTTTTTCCCCTTTTCATAGTATAATGTTGAGATAATGTCAAAAAATGAATACATATAAAAATAAATTTTAAAAGGAGAAAATTATGAATGAGAATAAGGAATTTCAAGAAAAAACAAAAGAATTGATGGCAAATTCTGAATTTTTACACTATTTTCACAACACAATAGAAATTAATTACGCAGTATTTTTTATATTATTTAGCGTAGTTTGGTCAAAGGAAAAAAGTGAAAATGCTGATAAAGAGGTTATAAACTTAGCTTATCCAGTAAAAGTGAAATACTTTGGAAATGAATTTGAAATAACATCTTATAGAATAATAACAAGTGATAATGGGTATGGAAATGTTATATTTATAGATAAAAATGGAGAAGAAACTTCTATGGAGATAATAAGTGGAATTCATTTAATGGAAGCATCTTTTAGTGTTTTAAGTAGTTATGATAATGAAAAATTAGAATTTATTATAAAAAATGTAGAGGGAAATGTAGATAAATTTTTAAACGAGCATAATAAACATGATCATGAGCATGGAGAAGGTTGTTCATGTGATCATGAAGAAGGACATGAGCATGGACATGATGGCTGTAATTGCGGGCATCATCACGGATAATGAAAAGGAGAACATGTGAAGAGTTTAAAGTTACTGGAAGCAGATACAATTGATGATTTTGAATTTCTATATGAAATAGAGTCAGATCCAGAGATCATAAATTACTATCATCCAAATTTTGATGGAAAAGAAGTAATAGAAATTTCTTCATGTGATTTATCATATAAAGAGTATATGGAACAAGATAAGAAAAAAATATATATTGTTCATTTAGAAGAAGAAAAAATTGGAACTTTTTCTGTAACAAAGGATTTTGAATGTCTGGTTAATGAAGAAAAGGACAATTTAGCATGGATTTCTCTAGCTTTTAACAAAAAGTATTTTGGGAAACAAGTTATAAAAGATTCATATTTCTTATTTGAAGAATTATTAAGAAACAGTGGCTATAAAAAAATAGAGTTAGGTGTATTTGAATTCAATAAAAGAGCCATAAAGTTTTATGAAAAAATTGGATATAAAAAAATTACATCTCTAAAAAATTTCACTTATTATACTGGAAAATGGTGGGATGATTATAGGTATGAGAAAAATTTATGAAGTATAATACTCATGCAATAAAAAATAATTTATAGAAAAAGAGAGTGGATTATTTTATACAAACAGAACCAGAGGGGTAGGATAATGTCAAAAATTATTATATTTTATTCTCGTACAGGGAATACAAAAACAATGGCTGAAGAATATGCTGGAGAAAAAGGTATAGATATTTATGAAATAAAAGATTTGGTGAATAGAAAAGGATTTATAGGATTTATTAAATCAGCAATACAGGCGGTTATGAAAAAAAGTACACCTATTGAAGATGTAACTATTGATATCTCTAGTTATAGTAGAGTTATATTATGTACGCCAATTTGGGTAGGAACAATACCATCACCTGTGAGAACTTTTATTTTAAAATATGGGCAGTTCATAAATAAAGTAGAATATATTATTTTACTTGAATTATACTATTAAGTGCACCACCCGAAAATAAAAAAACTCATATTTAAGAAAAAACCTAGTATAATAGTGGCTACGACACCAAACTATTGAAAGGAAAGCTTAAATATGAGTTATAAAC
>JAGOZX010000118.1 GCA_018058425.1 Sebaldella sp. | reverse complement strand
TATTAGAGTTAAATAGTAGACCTAGAAAATGCTTAAATTACAACACACCACTAGAAGTACTACAATTATATTTATAGTTTCTTAATTATTTTAGTGGTGCATTTAATTTGACAATTCAAGCTATTAATTAGAATGATTTAAAATGAAATATTATTTTGGATTTTTATTTAAATATTTTCACTCACATTAAAACTAAGGTTTTAGAATAGTTTAATACTCCTCTTCTTATTTCTCACCTAAAATATATGAAATCCCTGTATTAAACTTATGATTTTCATAATTAGAATTCTTTTCATATTCATATCCTGTTTTCAGAGTAAACTTATCTGTTACTCTGTAATCTATATCTAAATTTGCTAAAAAATTTTCTTTTCCATAATGTAATTCTTCCATCACATAGCCATTACTCATATCTCTATCTTCGTGAAAGGTATCTACAAAATTTTGTGTATAAGAAACTCCTGCATTCCATACAATTTTTCCATTTACACTACCAATATCCACACCCATCTTACCCACAAAACCTGTTCCTCTTGTAGATTCTATATCAGACATTCCTCTTGTTTCTATTGTACCTTCTGATACTAGAACATAATCTATGCCTAAGTTTGGACGTAATTTCACTCCACTATTACCCAATTCTTGGTTATACCCTAAAGATAATCCTGTTTTTATTACATGAGAGTTATAAGTACTCTCCTGTTCTCCAGCACCTAACCAATCAGCTTCTAAAGTATGTCTATTATATCCATAACCTGCATGTCCATCAAGTTCCCAATTACCTTTTTCATATCTTCCAAATACATTTATATTTAGTGAATCAACCTTTTCTGTATCAGCATTTGAATAATCTACATCACTCTTTGCATATCCTAATGTAAATCCACTATATAAATTTTCAATATTTTTATGAAGTGTTGTTCCTACTATACCATCTGTATCTACACCATAATCGTAGTTATAGTTGTTATTTGCATTAAAGTCTGACCCTGCTTTGGTACCAACATATTCTATTGACTGCCTTCGCTCCCCTGCATTCATATCCTTAGTTTCCATTTGTAAAAACCTGTTTGTAATACTATCTAATCTATTTACAGTATCTAAATCCACTCTATTTCTTGGAACAGAGTTCACTTTCTTTGAAGGTACTGGATCTGGTGGTGTTGGCACTGGTGGTTCTGGTGGTATCACAGCATTATTATTTGTATATACCTCATCTAATACTGTTACTCCATTTTCAAGTCTTGAATAAGTCTCACGAGACCATCCAGCTTTTTCTGCCATTCCATTACCTGCTTGAAATTCAAAATCAGGGTTTACTGCTTGTTGTTTATTTGATATTATTATACTTTTTATTCTAATTTGATCTCCATAGCTTGTTAATCCAGACTCTGTTATTATATCATCAGTAGTTGTCCCACCATTTGTCAATACAATTTTTCCATTTTGTAAATTTAGACTCTGAGCTACTATTTTTCCTGTTTTATCAGTTTCATTAATTATATTATCATAATTTACACCTATATTTATTGTACCATCTACTATAAGGTCTCCAAGTAAAGTTTCATTTGCCAAATCATGTAGATCTTTTTTTGCTCCAAATGCTTCTGTATAATAAGAACTATCTGAAGTTGGATTTAAATTTACTATTCCTTCTAATTTAGAACTCCCTGTTACTACTAATTTATTAAAATTTGAAGCTTCATCTAACTTCATGTCACCATTTATTATTAATATATTTTCACCACCAGAAGCATCTATTTTACCTGTTATTTCTGATCCATTTGAAAGCTCTAATACACTATCCGAATTATCAAACTTTATAGCATAATCTGTTCCTGATATTTTTCCAGAATTTAAAAAATGTCCACTATATTCCTCTGTTCCAGAATCTATCATTACTCCTGTTTTTCCATTTATTTCTCCTGCATTTATAGTTTTTACGTTATTCAAAGCATAAAGTCCTGTTTCTATTGCATTTATTATGCCATTATTTAAAACTGCGGATTCATTAGCTGCTATTCCCGATGTAGAATTTATATTTCCTGTATTATTAATTGTTGAATTTACCGTATTTATACCAGTATCTCCTGTATTTAATATACCACTATTTGTAAGATAACTATTATTTTCTACTTTTATTCCTGTACCTGCTATTACATTAATATCTCCATAATTTTCTATATTTGAGTTATTTCCGTATAAACCTATTCCATCATCATTTGATAAAACCCCATAATTTTTTACCATGGAACTTTGAGCACTTATATTTGTTCCTTTTTTTAGTGTTATATTTCCTGTACTTTCATTTGTTATACTTGAATTATTCCCTGAAATCCCTGTTCCTTCACCTGTTATACTTAATAGGGCTTTGTTTGTTAATACACTATTATTTTCTACTACAATTCCTGTACCATCTGATACATTAACTTCCCCAAAGTTTTCTATATTTGAGTTATTTCCATAAAGACCTAGTCCTAAACCATTTACATAAATAACTCCATTATTTGTGATTTCAGAATCGACTCCACTTATCCCTATTCCATTTTCAGACCCCACATTTATTATACCTGTATTTTGTGTGTCACTTAACACAGCATTTTCTACATTTATTCCTATTCCATTATTTACAGTTATCATACCTGTATTAGAACTTAAAACTCCTGTATTTAAAATATTTATTCCTACTGAATCATCACCTGTTAATGTAATATTCCCTGTATTCTCTGCACTTCCACCTGTAGTTACTACTATCCCTGTAATATTTTTTTTATTAGCTGTTAAATCAACACTATTTTTAAAAATTGTATTATGATCAGTAACATATATTCCTGTTCCACCATTTCCGTTAAAATTTATTAATCCTGTATTCTCACCTGTTGTTCCTAAAGATTGTGAACCACCAGTATAAGCATATATTCCTGTTCCATTACTTTGTAAATCTATTTCTACATCACTTTCTAGAACAGAATCTTCGGATAAAATTCCTATTCCTGAACCATTTACTATTATTTTACCAGTGTTATCACCATTTAAAAGAGATGAATCTTCAAGCTTTATCCCTGTTCCATTATTCACTGTTATATTTCCAATATTTGATATTTCCCCATCATCTTCAGAGTGTATAGCAATAGAATCATCTCCTAAAACTGTTAAATTAGCCTTATTAATAAAAGTTGAATCAATTTGGTTAACTTTTACTAATGTTACTCCCGTTTTAAAAGAATCTACATTAATATCTACATTATTTGTAAAATTTGCATTAGTAGCTGATGTACTATATATTGTAATCCCTGTTGAGTTATTTCCAGCAATTTCTATAATTCCATTATTCTCAGCATCACTTCGATTTATATTAATTCCTGTTCCTCCTGTATTAGCAATAACAGTTCCATTATTTATAAATGTTGAAATTGCTGTATTACCTTCAAACTTACTTATATATATACTAACTTTATTTGAACTTATAGTACCATTATTTATTACATCACTTCCCAATGAATAAATACCATAACCTTTATTTACATTAATTAATCCATCATTTGTCACTTTATTTATAGTTGATAAATTACTATTCTCAGAATAAATTCCATTTACATTATTTTCTCCTATTATAGTTCCTGTGGTAGAATTATGAAGTTCCATTCCATCTTCGATAGAAATTAAAGCATTTATTGGACTTGTTGATGTACTAGAGCCTGATATTTCTCCATTATTTTCCATAAATGATTTTCCAGACATAAAAATTGCTCTACTTGTAGAACCACCCTCTATATTTATTAATCCATTATTTGTCACAGTTCCACCATTTCCATGAGCGGATATTCCTGTACCACCTTTAGTCCCCAATATAGAACCGTCATTTTGAATATCTCCACTAAAATTAGAACCATTGTAATTTGGTGCTCCTACAGCAATGTAAGAATTATTAAAAGTTATTACTCCAGTCGAAGTATTAATTATATTTGCTGTTCCATCTGAAGATAGGACCCCATAACTATTTGTTCCACTTATATTTATATTACCTGAATTTTCAAAACTAGAATTATTATTTAGTAAGACTCCATTATTGTAAGTTCCACTTGTTTCAATTGTATTTTCATTTGAAAATTGTATCCCACTATTTACATTATATCCATGTAAATACCAATTTGGAGTAATGGATCCTGTTCCTCCTGGCCCAGAACCTGTTATTTTCAAATCATCTGTTGATATTGCTCCATTTGTTACTACACTCACAGTATCAGCAGATGAATTTACTACTATCTCTCCTTTTCCAATCATTGACAATGTACCTAACATTGACATTATAATGAATTTTTTCATATTTACACCTTTCTTAAAAAGAATATCTTAAATTCTAAATAAATTCACATTTTCTTTTCTTGTGTTTTTATATTTTTACTTGCGATTTTTAAAATTATCATTCAGAACGTTTTTTGTAAATACAAGTTTATTCTCTTAAAAAATTTATTTTTAATTCAATAGACCTTTTAATTCCATATAGCACGTTATTGATTTTATATTCTTAAAACCATTTGAATTCTATCAAATTTAAAATTATTAATTCCAAAAAAATTAATAATTTATTTGAGAACATTACTCTTTAATTGATTATATAATATTACTATTAATTAAGCAACTAACTTTAATTTTATTTATTGTTTATTTTATATTTAATAAATTATCATGTTACAATTATGTTACACTATTATAAAATATGCTCTCCAAATGAAAACTCAATTACCATAAAATAAACTCTATCAGAATAATATTTAAATTTTTAAGATTTTCATTTAAGTTGCTTCCCTACTTCATATTAAAATTAATTTTTAAAATGGTAGTGAGAAGTCTTTATTAATCTCACCAATTAAAATTGATTTTTTAAAAAATATTAAAAAACCGTGCTTTATTTTTTAATCTAAGCACGGTTATGTCCACTAATCTATATTTAATAGCAATTATATTGATATAAACACTACTAATCTACATTCTCATCAAGTTGTTTTAATAATATATCAGGAAAACGCTCTCCCATAATGCTACCAGTGTTAAACATTTTATCTAATTCACTTATAATTTCTTCATTTAATTCTATATCTGTTGCTCGAATATTTTCAAGAAGATAAGAGATTCTTTTAGTTCCAGGTATGGGAACTATATTTTTATCTTTTGATAAAACCCATGCTAAAGAAAGCTGTGCAGTGGTTATTCCTAAATCTCCAGCTAAATTATTCATTTTTTCAATTAAGTTTCTATTATGTTCATAATTTTCCCCTTGAAAACGTGGGAAAAATTTTCTTGCATCATCATCAGAAAACTCAAATTTTTCTGATAAAAACCCTCTTCCTAGAGGACTATATGCTACAAATCCAATACCTAACTTATTTAAAGTAACAAGTAATTCCTTTTCCACATCTTTTGTCCATAGCGAATATTCTGATTGAACAGCAGTGATTGTATGTATCTTAGCTGCTCTTTCAATAGTTTTAGATGACATTTCAGATAAACCTATATGATGTACCTTTCCCTCTTTTACTAGTTCAGCCATTGCTCCCACTGTCTCTTCAATAGGAACCTCCTTATCGAGTCTATGATAATAATATAGGTCAATATAATCCCTACCTAATCTTTTTAAACTTGCTTCTACAGATTTTTTTACATATTCTGGTCTGCCATTTATTATAAAATCACCTTTTTCAAAATCAAAGCCAAATTTTGTAGCTATTATTACATCATCACTCCATTCTTTTAAAGCTTTTGAAATTAATTTTTCATTATGACCATTTCCATACTTATCTGCAGTGTCTAACATCGTTATGCCATTTTCTAGTGCAGAAAGTATTGTTTTTACTGACTCATTATCATCTGCACTGCCATATGACTGACTCATGCCCATACATCCAAGGCCTATTGCAGATACTTCTAACCCATTTACTCCTAATATTCTTTTTTTCATGTTTTCCTCCTTAAGTGCTACTCTCTTTGATATTTTTATGATATCATCTCAAGTTAGGTTTATGTCAAGAATTTATCTATATAAAATTTACAAAATAAAAAACCTACTAAACAACTATTGTCTTTCGGTTTTTTATAATACTACTATAATACTACTTTTGAAATTACCCCTAACTTGTGGCTATTTCCTATTTTGAACCATCTTATTTTCTCTTATAAATCAAGATTCTTATTAAACACTTTATTTCCCACTGTTGCTACCATAACAGCTTTTATAGTATGCATTCTATTTTCAGCTTCATCAAAAACCACAGAATTTTTACTTTCAAAAACTTCATTTGTAACTTCCATTTCACTAATACCAAACTTTTTATAAATTTTCTCCCCAGTCTTTGTCTTTAAATCATGAAAAGCTGGTAAGCAATGCATAAATAAATAGTCTGGTTTTGCATTTTCAACTAATTTATTATTTACTTGGTATGGCATTAACTCTTTTATTCTTTTTTCCCACACACTTTCATCTTCCCCCATTGAAACCCACACATCTGTATAAATAACATCACAGTCTTTTACTCCTAGTTCTGCATCTTCTGTTAATGTTATTTTACCTCCAGTTTTCTCAGCTATTTCAGTTGCTTTCTTTACTAATTCCTCAGCTGGAAAAAGTTCCTTTGGTGCAGCTATTCTAAAATCCATTCCAAACTTTGCTGCTCCTATCATAAGAGAATTCGCCACGTTATTTTTCCCATCACCTAAAAATGCTATTTTTATTCCCTTTAAAAATTTTTTATGTTCAAATATTGTTAAAAAATCTGCTAATATTTGTGTTGGGTGAGATTCAGTTGTTAAGCCATTCCAAATTGGAACTCCTGAATACTCAGCTAAAGTTTCTACGATTTCTTGCCCATATCCTCTATATTCTATACCATCATAAAATCTTCCTAAAACTCTAGCTGTATCTTCTATTGATTCTTTATCTCCAATTTGTGAACTTGCAGGCCCAATATAAGTTACATTAGCACCTTGATCAAAGGCAGCTACCTCAAAGGCACATCTTGTTCTAGTTGATGTTTTT
>JAGOZX010000117.1 GCA_018058425.1 Sebaldella sp. | reverse complement strand
GCATTTGAATATTAATAGAGAGGAGGAAAAAGAAAATATAAAAACATTATTAGAAATACTTCCATTTGAAAATATGAAAATCATAAAAAAAGTAGAAGGATGGCAGGAGGGAGTGAAGAAATCTGGAGAAATATTATTAAAAAATAAATATATAAAAGAAGATTATATAAATGAGTGCATAGATATAATAAATCAAAAAGGAATGTATATTTTAATAGGGAAAAATATAATATTACCGCATGGAAGTATAAAAAAGAATACTCTAAAAACTGGAATGAGTTTTTTGAAATTAGAAAATGAGGTTTTATTTCCTGAAAATGTATATATTAAGTATATTGTAATGTTAGCAACACTAGATAAAAAGGAACACATAAACGATTTTTTACAACTGAAAAAAATAATAGATGAGACAGATTTTGAAATCAAAGTAAAAATTTGGAAAAAAATATTTTTAAATATTGGGGATTTGATGGGAATTGGTAATATAAAAGTAATAATAGGGAACACACTCATTAAAAGTAATTTCTATTATAGATTCTCACGTCGCTGTGCTCCTCAGAATGACAAAGGTGAGGCTTTCCTTAATATTATAATCAAATAAGTGAGATATAAAAAGCAGGAGAAATTTTTTCTCCTGCTAATTTTAAAAATTTATTGAATTTTCTAAAGTTTACACAGAAGTTGGTGTATTCTTACAAAAATTGGAATACTCTCCAATTTAAGAAAAAATCATACTTTATTATTGTGTAAAATTTTTTAGAATTTCAAATTACATGTTTTTTATTATCTTTTAATTTTTTCAGAAATCTTAATAAGATTTTCTAAACTAACTGCCATACTTTCAAGCATTCCACCTTCTAAAAAAGATACATCCTGTTCAACAATATAAGATTCTACACCGTTCTTTTCTCCCCATTCTAAAATAGGTAAGAAATCTATACATCCAGTACCTATTTCAGCTAGTGATTCTGGATATGATAGTGATAGGTCTGACTTCATATCTTTTAAATGAATCATAGGAATTCTATTTGAAAATTTTGAAATATAAGTAAATGGATCCATACCTCCAACTTTAGCCCAGTAAGTATCTATTTCTGGATAAATAGCAGTATTTCCCACAGGTTTTGTAATAAAATCCATAACCATTTCACCATTTATTTTACCACTAAATTCATAGTCATGATTATGATGGCCTATTCTAAAACCAAGAGGATTTAATTTGTTAGCTAGTTTAAGTAAAGTTTCTTTGGCAAATAAAACATCTTCCTCACTTGTTAACTCAGAACTACAGAATACATCTTTTGAACCAAATAGTAAGGCTTCGTATATTATATTATCCAAATCGTTATTCATTCTATCTAAATTAGCATGCATACTGACCACTTTTAAACCAGTCTCTTTTAATCCTTCTGATACTTCTAACGCGCTGTGACCACGTAAACCATCCATTTGAACAGCTTCCCAGCCTTGTTTTTTTAATTCTCTCAGTACTTTTACAAAGTCTACTGTCAAATCTTTTCTTAAGCTGTATAATTGTGCAGCAAATTTATGTTTCATATGAATCACTCCTTTTTAATTATTGTTTATTATACTAATTTTAAAAATTATTTCAAATCCAGCCATTCCACTTCTTTTGAAGTTAATTCTATATTCGAACCATTATATGAAGATAATAATTCATCTAATTTTTCTGGACCAATAACTGCAGTAGTAGGGAATTTTTGATGTAAAACATATGCTAGTGCTATTTGTGTAGGAGAAACATTTTTTTTCTTAGCTAATTCCACTGCTCTGTCATATCTTTCCCAGTTTTCCTTATTATAAAATACATCAACCATTTCCTGATCATCAAAATTATCTCTAGAGAATTTACCTGAAAAGAAACCTCCAGCTTGTGCAGACCAAGAAAATAAAGGGATATTAGTTTCTTCATGCCAGTTTATCATCTCTTGATTAGCAGAAACACAACCTTCCCAACGTGGAATTTGGCATTTAGCTAAACTAAGATTTGGACTATTAAATGTAAATCCAATTAATCCATTTTTTTCAGCATATTTATTTGCAGCTATAATTCTTTCTAATTCCCAATTTGAAGCACCAATAGCTAATATTTTCCCAGAACGAATGTGTTCATTTAAAGTTTCCATGATTGGCCCTACTTCTACACTAGAATCATCACGATGCAGGGCATATAAATCTATGTAGTTCGTCTTTAGTGTGTCTAAGCTAACCAATAAGTCTTCTGTAATACCTTTTGGAGTGACACGTGCTGTTTTGGGCTCTTCACGAGTTGGGTGGCATCCTTTAGTCAGAAGAACTAAGTTTTCACGATTTTTTCTCATTTCCATCCATTCAGATAATGCTTTTTCACTATGTCTATATTGACGTGCAGTATCAAAAGTATTGCCACCAAGTTCTACAAATTTATCAAGTATAGGTGCAGCGAAATCCATATTATCAATTCTAAGATAGTCAGATGCCCCTAACACAAGTTTTGAACATTTTATTTGAATTTCATTTCCTGATTTATGACCTTTTACATTAATATATTTCATTATTTATCCTCCGTAGTCTTATTTGTCTAATTTGCTTGCTGCTGCTTCATCTAAGAAAAAATATAATTTTGGAAAATCTTTTAGTAAACTAGAAGGAACTTTTGGAGTTTTCTCACCTTCTATAGTTTTTTTCACAATATCAGATTTTCTTAAATCATTTGCAATTAATAAAATTGTATCAGCTTCATTTATAGTTTTCATACCTAGCGATATTCCTTGTTTTACATCTAAAGCTTTATCAAAATATTTAACAGAAACATCTTTTGTAACTGGATCTAACCCAACCACATGACAGTAAGTATCAAGTGGAACATTAGGTTCATTAAAACCAATATGGCCATTCATTCCTATACCTAAAACAATTAAATCAATATTTCCATTATCAGAAATAAATTTATCAACTCTTTTACATTCTTTTTCCAAATCAGAAGTTAGCCCATCGAAAAAGCAGATTTGATCTTCAGTAATATTAATTAGATCAAAAAAATGATTATAAAGAGTTTCTTTGCAGCTTCCTCTGGTATCTCTTCCAAGACCAACCCATTCGTCTAAACTTACAAATTTACACTTACTAAAATCAACTTTTTTCTGACTAGAATACTCAGCTAAGTATTTAAAAATGCACATTGGTGTTTCTCCACCTGCTATGCATAGCAGAGTATCAGGCTTATTATTTATATAATTAATGATAAAATCAGCTGCTTTTTTTGACATTTTATCATAATTTTCTTTAATCGAAATTTTCATTTTTCCTCCTAAATTTTACTTATATATTTATATTAAAAATCTAAATCCAAAGCATCAAATGCTGCTTGTCTATCATTTACTTCACTTTCTTCCAATAATACCTTTTTTTCATACATTTTGAAAAATGGGTAATACATACACACTGCCAGTCCAAGAATTACAAATCCTAGAACTACAGCTTTCCAGTCCATGGTAGATAGGTATTGTGCAAGAGGTATTGGAGTTCCACCCACATTTGCAATAGGTGGTCTAACTATACCCAGCCTAAATACATAGTATGAAAATACTCCTAAAAGTGGAGTGCCAAATACGAAAGGTATAAATAAATAAGGATTATAAACTATTGGAAGTCCAAAAACAACAGGTTCAGATATAGTAAATATAGCAGGTATAAATGAAGCTTTTCCTATTGCCTTAAGTTCTTTTGACTTACTGCATAGAGCTAAAATAACTAAAGCTCCAGTAACTCCAGAACCAGAGAATCCTAAGAAATAATCCCAAAAGTTTGGTGCAAATACGTGAGGAATAGGAAGTCCAGCAGCATATGCAGCAGCATTTTCTCCTAAATACTGTGTCATAAATGGAAGAACGAATCCTATTAGTATTGCATAACCATTTAGTCCAATAAACCAAAAGATCATTTCTAAGAAAGAGATTATAAAGATAGCATAAGGTGTATCAATACTGTTGATCGATGGAGCTAAAAATTTTGTAAATGCTTCTGGAAGGTTACTACCTCCAGTAAAATGCATAACAAGTGTGTCAATTATTACAGCACCAAATAATACTGTAACTAAAGGGACTATTGCCTCAAAAGTTTGAGCGATTCCGTCAGGAAGTCCTTTTATTCTAATAGTAATCTTTCTTTTCATAAAAAATGCCATTGTTTCTACAGTTATTAAAGAAGCAAAAATAGCTATAAATAAACCTCTTGAATCCAAAAATTCTATATTAGGCTGACCATCTGTCATTTTTATATTTAAAACTAAAGTAGTTAAAACTCCACCAATAATAGCGTGTAAAAGCGGTATTTTTAATTGCCTTGCGTGATTATATGAGATAGAAATAGCACAATAAACAGATAAAAATCCAAAAGTAAATGTAAAGGGCATTCCTATAACTGTATGATATTTTTCGAAAAATAATTTTACAATAGAGCCTTCTGGAAACATTCCACCTATTGCCATGAGAATCAATGAAAAAGATCCTACCATTAAAACTGCCATTAATGCGATCATACCATTTTTTATACTTGAAATGTGCCTTTGATTTTCTATTTTTGCAGCTATAGGCTCTAAATATTTCTCTAAGAAAATTACTAATTTATCCATGAAACTAGGTTTTTTTACCATGTTTTATCTCCCTTCCATTGATTCTAGTTTTAAAATGATAGCAGCCTTTAATATGTTTCCTCCATTAACAGAACCATAGTCCTTAGTATCAATAACTGCAATTGGTTTATTCTTTTCAATACAAGTTTTTTCTAAATCTTTAAAACGATGTTTTATCTGTGGACCTAACATAACTAAATCAAAATCATCTATATACTCAAGTATATCTCCCGCTGGGTGAGCTTCTATTTTTATATCAATATTCTTTAATTTTTCACTATTTAATGCTATTTCTTTCATTTTAGTTACCATAACTCCTGTAGATGCTCCTAAGTTACAAACTAATAATATGTGTAATTTATCAAAATTCATTTTAACACCTCTTCTTATTTATTTTTATATACTTCTATAAGTTCTTCAATTAAAGTTTCAGCTAATATTGTATTCATTAGTGTATCTTGTGCATGGCTTAGGAGAACAGAGTACTCACTTTTTTCTCCTTTAGCTTCGGCAACTATTATTTCAGTGTGAGTATTATGCGCATCGTTTAACATTTTTTTTGCGCTTGCCATTAATTCCTCTGATCTTTCAAAGTTTCCTTGTTTTGCTTCACTTAGTGCTTCTCTCATTTGTGAAAAACTATCACCGGCATATGAGATAATATGAAAACTAATTTGTTCTAAATCCATATTTTTTCCTTTCAAAATGTGTTTTATTTTTATAAATTAAATGATTTAATTTAAGTTATTTAAGGTATTTTTCGATAGTTTCTAAAAATTCAAATGGTTTATTAATTATAGAAATCTCTTTTAGAAATTTCTTGTTTTGAGATAGTTTAACGATATCTTCAATACTTTTTACATGATCTTTTGTAGTTTTAGCTGCAATCAAAAATATAAGAGAAACCTTTTTATTATTAGGAAACTTTATTGGCTTTTTGGAATAAAGAATACCAATAGATGAAGAGTATACATTTTTAGCAACTTCTCCATGTGGAATAGCAACACCATTTTCTAGAATAAAGTGTATACCAAAGTTTTCTATAATATTAGTAATTTCATCTATATATTTTTTATTAATATCCTTTGACTTTATAAGACTTTTACCACAAATTTCCAAAGCTGTTTTCCAATTAACTTCTTTTTCTAAAATTTGACATTTCTTTTCAGAAATAAAGTCTGATAAGTCTTTATCTTTAGGTTTTATATCACAAATAACTTGTTCAAATAATGATTGGTTTAATTCACTTATTAATTTATTTTTGTCTTGTATAATACTATTTTTTTCTATTATCTCTAGTATTTGAGATAGCTTTTCTTCACTAAACTTTTTTTTCGATAAAAATGTTCCGAGTTTTTTTTGATCACTATTATTAAAAAAAGGCGTTATCCTAATAATTGGTATTTCCAACATGTTTGAAAATTCATTTTTTAATTTTAGAGTAGTAATAACCAAATCAATATTTTTAAAATTATAATCTAAAAATTGCATATAGGAAATAATACTTATGATTTCTAAATTATAACTTTGAGTAATTTGTTTTGCTACAAGCATGGAAGTGCCATAACCACCTCCACAAATTAGGACAACTTTCTTTTTTTCATTTATAGAATCATTATTTTTATTTCTTTCTAGCGATGCTAAAAAGTGCAGTGTAAATAGTGCTATTTCAGAATCAGGGATTTTTTTATTAACAAGAATTTCCAACTCACCCAAGCTTTCCTTTATAAGAGAAAAAAGTTCAGGGTAAGCTTCCACAGCCTCAAAATAAATATCCCTTTCTATATTAAGGTTGTTCTTTAGTCTGTAAATTGTTGGTTTAATATGACTAAGAAGGCTATCAAGAAGTTCATCATCATCAGCAATATTAATTTGCATATGCTTATTAACTTTAAGAATCATATTTTTTATAAAAATTTCTATTTTAATCCAATCTTCAAAAATAGAAGTATTATAGGAATAAGACATAAATCCTAGAATGTAATCAATTAGAGTAAGTCTTTCTTTGGAGCTAAAGTTTATTTTTATTTTATTTTCTAAATTATCTAAGTATTTAGAAATGATAGTATATTCAGATGTATTTTTTAGAAAAATCTCATTTTCAGCATTCTTTATATTTTTATTCTGCTTTATTCTGATACATAAGAGAATAATGTAGGAGAAGATATACTCATGAAAGTTATTATTTTTATTTTCTAATTTTTTTAGGACTTCTTTTATAAATTTATTTATATAAATAATATTTATATCACATATAAGATCATAGAAATAAGTATATATTAGATCTTTATCCGCGGAATTGGACTTATTATAATAAAATTTTATAAGATCCTTATGAAAATACTTTATAATAAAATTACGTATATTTTTTTCATTTAATTGAATTTTATTATCTTTAATAATAATATGATCTTTTTCAAATTCTTTAGTTATTTCTAAAATATCAGCTCTTATAGTGGTTC
>JAGOZX010000011.1 GCA_018058425.1 Sebaldella sp. | reverse complement strand
TGTTTATAACTCATATTTAAGCTTTCCTTTCAATAGTTTGGTGTCGTAGCCACTATTATACTAGGTTTTTTCTTAAATATGAGTTTTTTTATTTTCGGGTGGTGCACTTAATAGTATAATTCAAGAAATAAAAAACCTGACTAACTTAATAATCAGGTTTTTAATATCTATTTTGTTCTTGTGAATGTTAATTCTACTCCATCAGAAGTTACTAGCTTAAGAGTTTTGTTATCTACGATTTTAAAACTATTTATATTAGGTAATATATTTAAATACTTATATTCTTGCTCCATAATATTTCTAGGTCCGTATAATTGTGTTGATGTAAGCTCACTAAATGTAATATTCTCACCATTTACCACATAGCTTCCAGTGTAAGTATTTATACCAGAATTTCCAGATGCTACAGATCCTTTTTTAGAAAAATCAAGTGTAATTACTCCTAATGATTTTGATCCGATATACTGAGAAACCAGCTCTACATTTTGAAATTCAACTAATTTCCATGATGTAGAAGTTAGATTTTTTATATTCTTCATTTTTGTTGTTTTAGCAGAAGATATAGTAAATAATAAAAGCATTGAAATTATTACTAATAAAACTTTTTTCATTGTTTCCTCCTAAATAAGTTATTACTTATAATTATATAACAAAATTTATAAAATTAAAAGTTATTTATAAAAAATATTGTCTTTTATAAATTTGGTAAATTAGTTAATCAAGAGACTATTTTAAATTTATAATATACTTTTACAGTTTATAGGACTTAAAGATTTAATATAAGTATTTGAAATATTTATCAATTATTTACTTAATATTATAGAAAATTATACTGTAAAGTATGATATAATTCTATTGTGAAATATAAAGATAACACTAGAAAATAATTTAAACAATAATATAAAACTTAGAAATAATAAAAAATAAATAATTTGGAGGAATAATAATGAGATACTCAGTTTTAGGATTGATATTTATTTTAACAACAATGGGCTTTTCAAAAACGGATGAGGATTTCTTACATGAATTTAATGTTTCAGATAAATCAATTGTATATTATAATGAAGCTGTTCAAAGTGAAAATATGAATGCTGAAATTAAAGAAACTAAAGAATTGTATAAAAAAGCAGTATCAGAAGATAAAGAAAATTATTTAGCATTAAATAAACTGGGCTACATTTATCGAATGGAAAATAACTTAGATGATGCTCAAAAGTTATATTTAAAATCTATAGAAGTAAATCCTGATGGATATGAAGCGTATGATTTGTTAATAGAACTCTATCAAACAAATAAGGAATTTAACAAAGTTAAAGAGTACTCAGAAATTCTAATAAATAAACATCCAGATTACCCAGAAGGTTATTATAATTTAGCTGAGATATATGAAGAAACTGATCAAAATGACTTAATTATAAAATATTATTCTTTAGCTTTAGAGAGATATAATAAATATGATAAAGAAAAGTTTCCAGATAAAGAAAATGTGGTAATAGAAAATGCAAAATTAGATTGTATAGTTGGAATAGCAAATTCTTATTCTAAAAAATCAGAATTTAGAAAATCATTAGAAAAATTACTGTTGATAGACCCAATTAGCTCAAACTATAGTGATATTCAAAGACAAAATTATACAAATATAGTAATGGATAATTTAGAAAAATTGTATAAAATAAACTCTAAATCAGCAAATAATTACTTGAGAATTTTCAAAAATCGCAATATATTGCCACAAAATTTTAATTTTAAATAAAAATGAGTTATAAAACTGTTTCAAATTTAAAGTTGGAGCAGTTTTTTATATATAAAGGCAGTTAGAAAACAGCATTAGAGATGAAAATACAAAAAAATAATTCAAATGATTTGATAATCAAAATATAAGAAAATGAAAATATTACGAAAGAAGGCTTGATTTTTTCGCGAAAAAATTATATGATTTAGTTGTAGAGTAAAATGAAAATATTTTTTGGAGGTGCAATTCTAATGAATGAAGTCTCAATAGTTCTAAGTGGAGAAGCCGGAAAAGGTTTAAAAACAGTAGAAGAGATGGTAACTAAAATATTAGCGCAAGATGGATATAATGTTTATGCATTTAAAGAAATTATGTCTAGAGTAAGAGGAGGAAATAATACAACGCAATTAAGAGTATCAAATTCATACATAGGCTCTTATGTGACAAAAACAGATTATTTATTTGTATTTAATCCAAATGCTTTATATAGATTAGAAGACAGGATACAGAAAGAAACTGTTGTTATTGGACCAAAGTCATTTTTCACAACAGCAGATTTTGAAAAATATAACATTAAAGAAGTAGAGTTTTTGAGATTGGCTAGTGAAATTGGAAATCCTATATATTCAAATACAATAGTTATGGGAATGATTTTAGGGATGATTAATGCAACAAAAGAGAACGTTTATAATTCATTACGTGAAAAGTTTTCTAAAAAAGGTGAAAAATTAGTTCTTGAAAATATTGATGCTTTTGAAAGAGGCTATGCTTTAGGACAAGAATATAACATAGAATTACAAAAAGGAAAGCCGCAAAAGCACATCTCTGGAAATGAGGCTGTAACTTATGGTGCAATTGCTGGTGGGATGAACTTTGTAGCAGCTTATCCAATGTCTCCAGGAACTGATGTTGTTATGTTATCAGCAGAATGGGAAAGAGAATTTGGAATAGTAGTAGAACAAGCAGAAGATGAAATCGCAGCAGCAAATATGACGTTAGGTGCTTGGTATGCTGGAGCGAGAGCTTTGACTTCGACATCTGGTGGAGGATTTGCACTAATGGAGGAAGCGATTAGTATGTCTGGTATAGGAGAACTTCCAGTTGTTATTCATAATGCAATGAGACCAGGACCAGGGACAGGACTTCCTACTAGAACAGAACAGGGAGATTTAAATTTAGCGATGTATGCTGGTCATGGAGATTTTCCAAGAGTAATTTTAGCTCCAACATCATTAGAAAGTGGAGTTGAATTAGGGCAAAAGTCATTTAATATAGCAGATAAATATCAAGTGCCTGTTATACTTCTTACTGATGCACATTATTTATCACAGTCGCTAAATTTAGGAGAAGTAAATTTAGAAGAAAATGAATATCATATTGTGGAAAGTAAAAGCGGATATAAAAGATATGAATATACAGAATCAGGGATTTCACCTAGGGCAGTTCCAGGGTATGGAGAAGGACTAGTAAAAGTGGATTCTGATGAACATACAGAAGAAGGACTTATAACAGAGGAGTTTGATGTTAGAGTCAAAATGATGGATAAAAGAATGAAAAAGCTTGATAATTATGTAGATGTAGAGCCTGAATTAATTGGAGAAGAAGATTATGAAACTCTAATAGTAGGATGGGGTTCCACATATGGTGCAGTAAAAGAAGCTCTTTTAAAAAGTGAAAATAAAAAAATATCATTTTTAAGTTTTAAACAGGTGTTTCCATTACCAAAGTCAACTAAAGACTATTTAGAAAGAGCAAAAAAATTAATTCTAATAGAAAATAATGCAGTTGGTCATTTTGGAGATTTAATAAAACTAAAAACAGGAATTGAATTTCATAAAAAAATTCTAAAATATAATGGATTACCTTTTAATATTGAAGAATTAATTCAGAAGATAGGAGAATAATATAATATGGAAGATAAATTTAAAATAGCTAAAAACGAAGATATAGCTTGGTGTCCTGGATGTGGGAATTTTGCATTATTAAGAATAATACAAAGTGCATTAAAAGAGTTGGAATTAGATCCAAAAAATACTGTTATCTCATCTGGTATAGGACAAGCTGCTAAAATGCCTCAGTATATAGATTTAAATTTTTATAATGGACTTCATGGAAGAGGACTACCAGTAGCAGTAGCAATAAAAATGGCAAATCCTAATTTAAATGTAATAGCAGAAGGTGGAGATGGAGATATGTATGGAGAAGGTGGAAATCACTTTATTCATAATGTTAGAAGAAATCCAAATATTGTACACTTAGTTCATGATAATCAAGTTTATGGTTTAACAAAAGGTCAGGGTTCACCTACAAGCTCAATAGGGCAAAAAACAAGTTTACAGTTAAGCGGAGTTACTTCAATTCCATTTAATCCACTTGCAGTGGCGATAAGCTTGGGTGCAACTTTTGTGGCAAAGGCATTTACTGGAGATATGCAGGGAACAAAAGAAATAATTAAAGAGGCTATAAAGCATAATGGTTATGCATTAATAGACATTTTTGATCCTTGTCCAAGTTTTAACAAAACAAATACATTTAAATGGTATCAAGAACATACGTATAAGCTAGAAGGACATGATCCATATGATAGAGAGAAAGCCTTGAAATTAGCTTTTGATGATCATGAGAGAGAAATGTTTGGTTTGGGTATTATTTATAGAAGAAAAGATGTTCCTACACAACAAGAGAATATGTGGATTTATAAGGACTCTAAGGTACCATTATATGAAAGAGAATCTTATAAAGATAGAGTTTTGGATAAGTTGAAGATTTGATTAACTCCAAAACAACAAAAAATTAATACAATAATAATAGCTTTTATTCAATAAGTGTAGTATAATCAAATTAGATCGTAAGATCTGAAACCTCAATTAACCCCCCCTTTTATTAGAGCCCTCGTATGAGGGCTCTATTAAAATTTTGATTTTTTAAAATAATGTGGTATAATTTAGCAACCAAAAAAATTGGAGGTTTTTGTTTTATGAAAAAAATACTAATTTTGCTTGTGATACTAATGGGAACAACATCGTATACAGAAAAACAAAGTTCAGCAGGTAAAAAAAGTACAAACGTAAGTGATGAAGTAGCAGAAAAAATTAGAGAAAGTGTTGGTTTACCAGGCTTTTTTGAAAGTGCTAAAAATTTATCAACAGAAAGTAACGAAGAAAGCGTGACAGTGGCGAATACTGAGTATTTTCAGTCAGGTAAAGCATCATTTTACGGAAGTAAGTGGAATGGGAGAAAAACAGCAAATGGAGAGATATTTGATACTTCTATGCTGACAGCAGCCCATAAAACACTTCCATTTGGGACAAAAGTAAAAGTTACGAATGTAAATAATGGAAAGTCAGTAGTTGTGAGAATAAATGATAGAGGACCATATGTAAATGGAAGAGTAATCGACCTTAGTACAGCAGCATTCTCATCAATAGAAAGTGTTAATACTGGAGTTACATCAGTAAAAATAGAAATAATAAAATAGTAATAGGAAAAGAAAGGTGGTTAAATTGCTTCAAGGGAAAATAGCTTTAGTTACAGGTGGTTCAAGAGGAATAGGAAAAGACATAGTTTTGAAATTTGCAGAAAATGGTGCTAGAGTAATTTCTGGAGATTTAGTTGATCCAGACTATTCACATGAAAATGTAAGTTTTGTTAAATTGAATGTTACTGATAGAGAAAACATTAAAGAAGTAGCTAGTAAAATAAAAGAAGAATATGGAAAATTAGATATACTGGTAAATAATGCGGGAATTACAAGAGATGCTTTATTACAGAGAATGAAAGAAGAAGACTGGGATTTAGTTGTTGATATTAACTTAAAGGGAACTTATAATGCAACGCAAGGTCTGATTTCATTATTAACAAAAAGCGAAAGTGCAAGTATAATAAATATGGCATCAGTAGTAGGATTAGATGGAAATTTAGGTCAAACAAATTATGCAGCCACAAAAGGCGGCGTTATAGCTATGGCTAAAACATGGGCAAAAGAATTTGGAAGAAAAAAAGTAAGATCGAATGCTATTGCTCCTGGATTTATCAAGACAAGTATGACACATGAACTACCAGAAAAAGTAGTGGAAGCTGTTCTTGATAATACACCTCTTAGAAGTATGGGTGAGTCAGAAGATGTAGCTAATACAGCATTATTCTTAGCAAGTGATATGTCAAAATTTATAACTGGGCAAGTAATAAGAGTAGACGGAGGACTTAATTTATAGTGTTTAAAATAAAAAATGATACAAAGGCTGTTGCTGCTTTGGGAGCTTTTATTAGTTCCTTTCTGTGGTCAACAGCTTTTGTTGCAATAAAAATAGGGTATAAATATTACTCGGGACAGTTTACATTTGCAGGGATAAGATTCTTTTTAGCAGGTGTAATTTTATTATTATTTTCTATAAAAAATGTGAGAATGTTTTTCAAAAATTTTAAGGTATTATTTTTGATTGGTTTTTTTCAGATATTTATAGGATACGCAGTTTTTTATACTGCTTTAAAGTATATTGATGCTACAGTATCATCTATTATAGTGGGAGGAAGTCCTGTTACTACAGCGTTAGTTTCCCATATTGTTTTAAAAGATGATAAGTTGAGCAAGAATAAAATTATAAGTTTATTACTTGGTTTTGCAGGTATTCTTGTGGTTGTTGCTGGAACAGCTAAAGGCGGCTCAGGTACAAGTACTGTATTTTTAATATCACTAGTGAGTGTCTTCTTATTGATATTAAATCAAGTTATAAATGCATTAGTAAATATATTTGTAGCTAAAAAATCAATAGGAATAAATCCTATTATTATAAATGGCGGTCAGTTATTTATAGGTGGAGGCCTGCTAATAATATTAGGATATTTTGCAAAAGAAGAACAAAACTTTATGCAGTTTGAGACACCTTTAATATTATCATTAGCTTGGCTGGTATTTGTTTCTACCTTTGCATTTACAATATGGTACACTATTTTACAAAAGAAACTTATGACAGTTTCTGAGCTTAATATATGGAAATTTATAACACCTGTTAGTGGAGCAATATTAGCGTTTTTTCTATTACATGAAATTCCTAATGTTTACACTGTAATAGGATTATTATTAGTTGTTTTATCCTTGTTTTTTAATTCAAGGAATCAAAAGGAAATTAAATAAAAGTAATATGCTTTTTAGAGTGAGTACATTCTATTAGAGCATATTTTTTTATATTAATTGAATTTAAGTGATATTATATAAAGAAAAATCCAAGAAAAAGATATGGATATTCTTTTTTTAGTATGACAATAATGATTAGTATTAATTGTAGAAATAGAAATAAATATGTTATAATATAGTTCTTAAATAAGACAAGAAGGGAATGGTAATATGAAAAGATTTTTATTTATTTTCATGGCTATGATAATGGTTTTATCATGTGGAGGTAAAAATGAAAGTAAGACAGATGGAAATACCGATAAAACTGTAGCAGAAGAGAAAACAAAAGGAAACGGAAATAATACATTAGATAAAGACGAAATAGTTATAGGTATGGAACTTCAATTTCCTCCTTTTGAAACAATAACAAAAGATGGAAAACCTTATGGAATCAGCGTGGACATGGCAGAAGCTTTAGGGAAATATTTAGGGAAGAAAGTAAGAATAGAAGAAGTAGCTTATTCTGGATTAATTCCAGCACTAACTTCTAATAAAATAGATCTTATAATCTCATCTATGACAATAACAGATGAGAGAAAAGAACAAATAGATTTTTCAGATGCATATGCAAATGCATACTTATCACTTTTAATTGCTAAAGATTCAAAGGTACAAACACCAGAGGACTTAAATAATAAAGATGTTATTATAGCTGTAAAAAAAGGAACTACTGGTCAGATTTTAGCTCAAAAAGTGTATCCAGATGCTAAGCTAGTTGTTTTTGAAAAAGAGAGTGAAGCTGTTCAAGAGGTATCACAAGGAAAAGCAGATGCTTTTATATATGATGTTTATAGTATATATAAAAATGCAAAAGAACTTCCAAATACAACAAGAGCTTATTTAAAACCAATCTCTAATGAAGATACAGGTTCTTGGGGAATAGGAATGAGAAAAAATGATACTGATTTAAAAAATAAAGTAAATGAATTTCTAAAGGCCTATGCTGCTGATGGAACAAGAGAAGAAATAATTAATAAACATTTAGGTGAAGTAAAACAAACATTTGATAAAGAAAAAATTCCTTTCTTTTTTCAATAACATAATTAGAAAGGACTAAAATGAAATTTTTTATAAAAATATTTTATTCTAATAATGATAAAAATAAACCATTATATGTAAAGGTGATTAATCTTATATTTGTTTTTTTTATAATAGGAGTTATTTTAGCTTTATCATATTATAAAATAGTGGCACCAAATTTATCCAACGGGCAAACAGCAATTGATAAGTTTTATATAAATATGGAAAAAATTTATCAGTATAGAGAAACTGTAAAAAAAGGATTTACGCTTACTATTTTAATATCTTTGTGGTCATTAGTTTTTAGTCTATTATTTGGCTTTTTAGGAGCAGTGTTTCAAAGATCAAAAATACAAGTCTTACACTATATAGGAAAAATGTATGTAGAGTTAGTAAGAGGGACTCCGCTTTTAGTTCAAATAATAGCAGTTTATTACTTTGTAGGAACTTTATTTGAGTTAAATGATAAGTTTGTAGCTGGAGTATTGATTCTTTCCATTTTTGAAGGAGCATACATTTCAGAAATAATAAGAGCTGGGGTAGAAAGCATTCCTAATACACAAATTGAAACCGCCAGATCTTTATCATTAACTAAAATACAAACTTATATTTACATAATATTTCCTCAGGTTATAAAAAGAATATTACCACCCCTTGCGGGGCAGTTTGTGTCTTTAGTAAAAGATTCTTCTTTATTATCAATAATAGCACTAGCTGAATTTACACAAGTTGTTCAGAATATAACATCATTAAACTTTAATTATACAGAAGGATATATTTTACTGGGAATTGGATATTTAATTTTGACATCTCCTATCTCAATATTAAGTAAATATTTGGAAAGGAAATTTAAATATGAATCTTAGTTTAAAAAATATAAATAAAAAATTTGATAATACTATGGTTTTAAAGGATATAAGTTTAGACTTACAAGATAAAAAATCTATAGTAATAATAGGGCCTTCTGGTGGAGGAAAATCAACATTATTAAATATTTTAGCTGGTTATATTGAGTTTGATTCAGGTGTGGCGGCTATAAACGAACATTATTTGAAAAATAATGAGAAATTTTTAAGGGAGTATAGAAAAAAAGTAGGAATAGTTTTTCAAGCATATAACTTATTTCCACATCTAACTGCACTTAGAAATATTACATTGATTTTAGAAAAAGTTCATTCATATTCAAAAAAGGATGCAAATGATAAAGCAGTTAGGCTTTTAAAGCAATTTCAATTAGAAGATCATAAAGATAAAAAGCCTATTCAGTTAAGTGGAGGGCAGCAACAAAGACTAGCTATTGTAAGAGCGTTATCATATGATCCAGAGATATTATTCTTTGATGAACCCAGTGCTGCACTAGATCCAGCTTTAACATCAGAAGTTTTAGAAGTTATAAAAGAGCTAAAAGATAAAAATAGAGATATGATAATAGTTACACATGAAATGGGATTTGCTAGACAGGTTGCAGATTATATATTATTTATAGATAATGGGCGAATAACAGAATCAGGGTATCCAGACGAAATTTTTAATAATCCTAAAACAGAAGAATTAAAAAGGTTTTTAGATAAGATTTTAGAATGGAAGTTATAATTTCAAATATAAGGTAATAGTATCATGGAAATAGTTTTTAATAGATGTTTTTCATGATTAAATAATAAATTGTTTTGACTTTTATCTGTTTTTTTAATATTATATAGGTGAAAGCTATTAATTTTAAGGTGGATTAAAAATGAAAATAGGAATTTTTACTGATACATATAAACCTCAGGTAAATGGTGTAGTAACGTCTATAACAACATTGGAGAGAGAACTTAGAAAAAAAGGACATAAGGTCTACATAATTACAACAACAGATCCAGAAGTTAATTATACTGAAAGTAATGTTTTAAGGTTACCTAGTATTGTTTTTAGACCAGCACCACAATATAGACTTGGAATGATTTATTCTAAAAAAATAATAAAGAAGATTAAAAAATTAAATCTTGATATTATTCATTCTCAGACTGAATGGGGTATGGGTGCTTTTTCTCGATTTGCAGCTAAAAGGTTAAATGTGCCATTAGTTCATACATATCATACTTTATATGAACATTATACTCATTATGTTGCGGGCAGACACTTTACAAAACAGGCTAAAAAATTAGCTAAAGCAATAAGTAAATTTTACTGTGACATGTGTACATCTTTAATTGTACCTACTGAAAAAGTGGAAAAGATCATAAAGTCTTATGGGGTAAGTAAAGATATGTATGTTATACCAACAGGAATTGATATAGAAAAATTTTATAGAAAAAATTATACAGATGAAGAGAGAAAAGAACTAAGAAAACAATATGATATAGAAGATGATGAGTTTTTATGTATCTTTATTGGAAGAGTGGCAAGAGAGAAAAGTATAGACTTTTTAATAGAGTCATTTTCAAAGGTAGAGGATAAAAAAATAAAACTTTTAATAGTTGGAAAAGGTCCAGAACTAGAAGACTTTAAAGTATTTGCTAAAAAATTTAATTTTGGTAACAGAGTGATTTTTTCTGGAGAGGTTCCATATGAAAGAGTACCTATTTATTATCAAATAGGCGACTTATTTTTAAATGCAAGTATTTCTGAAACTCAAGGATTAACTTTTATAGAAGCAATGGCTTCTGAAATTGCTATTAGTGCTAGATTTGACGATAATTTAAAAGAAATGTTTATAGATAGAAAAGCAGGTCTTTTATATAAAGATACTAATGAATTTTTAGAAAATATAAAAACTCTAAAAAAAGACCAAGAATTAGTAAAGGAACTAAAGAAAAATGCACTGCTTATATCACATGAATTTTCAGCTGAAAGTTTTGGTGATAAAGTAGAAAAAGTATATTGTGAAACATTGGAGGGGTTTAAAAAAGGTGAAGATTTTACTTTATTCAGAGGGAAAAAATTTATTCAGCAAATCAGGAGTTGGAAAGGCCTTAGAGCACCAAAAAAGGGCCCTTGGTCTTAATGGAATAGAATATACACAGGATCCAAATGATAGTTGTGATATTGTGCATATTAATACAATAGGGATTTCTTCTTGGAAAGTATTAAAAAAAGCCAAAAAGAAAAAAATTCCCGTTATTTACCATACTCATACTACAAGTGAAGACTTTAGAGGAAGTGTGAAATTTAGTAATCAATTATCATATATTATAAAAATTTGGGCTAAAAAATTATATAGCAGCGCAGATTATTTAATATCTCCTACCAATTATACAAAAAATCTTATTTTAGAAAAATATGTAGATAATAAAGAAATAAGAGTTATATCTAATGGTGTGGACTTAGAAGTTTTTACAAAAAATATAAGTTTAGCTGAAAAATTTAGGACTGAGTTCAAGTTAGAGAGTCATGAGAAGGTTATAATGACAGCAGGATTGCCTTTTGAGAGGAAAGGCATATTGGATTTAGCTGAAATTGCTAAAGAGATGCCAGAGTACAAATTTATTTGGTTTGGAGCTTCAAGCATAAAAAACATTCTTCCTAGAAAAATAAGAAAAGTTATTGAAAATCCTCCGAAAAATCTAATTTTTCCTGGATTTGTAGATCAAGACTTACTTTTAGGAGCTTATAGTTCAGCAGATTTATTTTTCTTTCCTACTTATGAAGAAAATGAGGGGATAGTTATTTTAGAAGCTTTAGCAATGAATTTACCAGTATTAGTAAGAGATATTCCAGTCTATGAAGATTGGCTTACTAATGAAGTAAACTGTTTTAAAGGTAATAATAATGATGAATTTAAGAAAAAAATAAAAGAAATATCAGAAAATAAAAATTTAAATATGCTTGCTAGTGCATATAAAGTAGCAAGTGAAAGAAAAATAAGTGTAGTTGGAGAAAAGTATAAAGACTATTATGAATATATATTAAAAAAAAGCGGAACGAATTAAAGTTCTGCTTTTTTATTGAAAATTTTTTAAATCCATTTTGAACCCCAGTTTTTCATTTCAGTTAATACATGAGTTAGATCCTTTCCCTTTTCTGTGAGTGAATATTCCACAGCAGGTGGTATTACAGGATAAACCTTTCTTTCTATAATCCCATGTTCCTCTAATTCTCTAAGGCGTACAGTTAAAGTTTTAGGACTTATATCATGAAGAAGCTTTCTAAGCTCTCCAAATCTTTTTTTGCCATCAAAAAGATTTTTTATGATAAGAAACGCCCACTTTCCATTTAGAACAGTTAAAACTTTTTCTACGCAACATTCAATTTTACTATGATTAAAAATCTCATTATTATTCATTATTCCTCCTATAGTTCCTTTTAGGTAATTATATGTCAAAAATGTAACTACTTCCAATAATATATTATTGGTGTTATAATGTCAATAACAAAATAAATGGAGGTGTATAAGATGAGCTTTACATTAAATTTAGAAAAGACAATGTCAAGATTACAAAAGGGAGCATTTTTAACAGTAAAATCAGGAGAAAAGACCAATACAATGACAATTGGATGGGGATATATAGGCATAATGTGGAACAAGCCATTTTTTATGGTTATGGTAAGACCGGGAAGATACACAAACGAACTTTTAGAAAATAGTGATAATTTTACAGTTAGTGTGCCATTTGAAAATAATTTAAATAAAGAACTAGGAATCTGCGGAGTAAAATCAGGTAGAGACATTAATAAGGGAGAAATCGTAGAGTTTATTCCATCAAAATCAGTAGAATCACCTATTATAAAAGGATGTAATATGCATTATGAATGTAAAATAAAATATATACAAAAAATGGATGGAGAGGCTTTTCCAAAGGATATGGAAGAAAAATGGTATCCTGAAAAAGATTACCACTTTTTATATTATGGTGAAATTATTGAAGCATATGAAACAAGTGTATAACTTAGAATCTAAATTGGGAGGAAAATAATGAAATCAGTATTAGAAGTTATTAAGTCGAGAAGGTCAACAAGAGCATTTAAGAATGAAGTGCAGGTAAAAGATGAAGATTTAGAAAAGATATTAGAGGCTGGAATTTGGGCACCATCAGGGCATAATTATCAGCCATGTTTTTTTACTGTAATTCAGAATAAAGAATTAATAAGTGAATTAAATTATTTGTCAAAAGAATCTGGAAAAGCATTTGATGATGAAATGATAAGAAAAATGTGTGAAAGTGAAACATTTAATTTATTTTATGGAGCACCTACTATTATTATAGTTTCACATGAAAAAAACGCTTTTACACCATCAGAAGATCTATCAGCAGCAGTACAAAATATTTTATTGGCAGGAGAGAGCCTAGGAATATCAAGCTGTTGGATCGGAATTCCAAGAAAGTATTTTTCTACTATAACTGATAATGAAAAAGAGAAGTTTGGAATTCCTAAAGAATTTACTCCATTTCATGTAGTTGCATTAGGCTATGCTAAAGCAGAAGTTTTAAATGCTCCTAAAAGAAATAAAGAGTGTATAAAATTTATGAAATAAAAGGAATAAAAAAGTTGGAAGAAGATATAAAAATAAAGAGGTGAATTTTTGTGAAAGTTGTAGCATTTAATGGAAGTCCTAAAAAAGAAGGAAATACATATCAAGCAATTAAGTTAGTCGCAGACGAGTTAAAAAGTCAAGGAATAGAAACAGAGATAGTTCATGTGGGAAATAAACTTATCAGAGGATGTACCTCATGTGAAACTTGCAGAGATAAAAGTGAGAGATGTGTAATTTCTAATGATGATGTAAATGACTGGATACAAAAAATGAAAGCAGCAGATGGGATAATTTTAGGGTCTCCAGTTTATTATTCAGGAATAAATGGAACTATGAAATCATTTTTAGATCGTGCATTTTTTGTTATTGGCTCAAATGGAAATTTTTTAAGACATAAAGTGGGAGTATCTGTGGCTGCTGTAAGAAGATCAGGTGGAATTCCAACAGTTGACCAGCTCAATAAGTATATTAACTATTCAGAGATGTTAATGCCAGGATCTAATTATTGGAATGTTATACATGGGTTGATGCCTGGAGAAGTTTCAGGGGATACTGAAGGTGTACAGATAATGAAAGTACTAGGGAAAAATATGGCTTGGACTATGAAATTAATTCAGAATGGAAAAGACAGAGTGGAAGAGCCAGTTCAAGAATCTAAGTTAATGACTAATTTTATTCGTTAATAGTTTATGTAATCAATAAAAGGAGGAAGTATGAAATTAAGTGAACTGATTAAAAAAAGATATTCTGCGAGAAAATATGACCCAAAAAAGGTAGAGAAAGAAAAGTTAATGGAAATACTAGAAGCAGGAAGAGTGGCCCCTACAGCACATAATGCTCAGCCACAACGTGTATTGGTTTTAGAAAAAGAAGAGAGTTTGGAAAAGCTAAAAAAAGCTTCTAAAACTTTTGATGCACCATTGGCACTTATAGTGTGTTCAGATTTAGATGAATCATGGAAAAGATCATTTGACGGCAAGAGTAGTTCAGAAGTAGATGCAAGTATAATTACTACACATATGATGCTTCAAGCACAAGATTTAGATTTGGGCTCAGTTTGGGTTGCCAGCTTTGATCCTAAAATTTTAAGAGAAGAATTTAAAATACCAAATCATTTAGAGCCTGTTAGTATTTTGATAATTGGTTATCCTGCTGGAAATGCTCCATCTGAAAATAGACATGACAAAGTAAGGAAAAAATTAGAAGAAACAGTTTTTTATGAAAACTTTTAATCTTTTTAGAAAGAAATTATAGAACAAAAAAACAGCCTAAAATTTTGAAGGCTGTTTTTTTATTTACTTCTTTTTAGCATATAGTATTCTGTAACCAGAATCGATAGTTAATGTTTCACAGTTACCAAATACTTCATTTATTTTTTTGAAAGTACTTTTAGCTCCCTGCTTTGTTTGGATAACACAATAAAATTCTCCATTAGGATTTAAGTACTTATAAGAATTTTCATAAATCTGAAAAATAGTGTCTTTACCTGCTCTAATTGGAGGATTAGATAAAATACAATCGAAATTTTCTGTTATATTTTCAAAGATATTTGATTTTATGATTTTATACTCTTTAATATTATTTTTTATTAAATTTTTTTCTGTTAGTGCCAAAGCTCGTTCATTAATATCAGATAGATAAATATCCAAAGTGGGAATAAATGTTTTTATTATAATTCCTACTGGCCCATAACCACAGCCAATATCTAAAAATTTTCCAGTTTTAATTTTTGAATGATTTAAAAAAGTTTTTATCATAAGTTCACTTCCAAAATCTATTTTTGATTTTGAAAAGACTCCACTATCTGTATAGAAAATAAAGTTTTTACTTAAAAACTCAAAAGTCATTTCTTTGATATCAGATTTTGAAGTTGGTTTTTCTGTGTAATAATGGCTCATGTATTTTAGACCTTTCTTTTTTTATGTAAATTATAGCATATGATGTAAAAAAATGGGAATTTTATTATAACTTTAAGCTTTATTCTAAATCCTTGTTAAAATATCAAATAGCACAATTAATTGGTTTAAGATAGATTTTGTAAGTAAAGTAAACTAAAAAAAAGAGCTGATCCTAAAATTATATTTTAGACAGCTCTTTTTGAGTCATTACTATTTCTTTAAAGTAACATATTGTGAACCACTAGGTGTGGCTATTAAAAGAAGTATATTTTCATCAGTTTTTATCTGAGAATATATTTTTTGAAAATCTTCTATTGAATTAACGGCCACTCTATTAATACTTCTAACTAACATACCTGGTTGAATTCCTATTTGCGCTGCTGAACTATTACTAGCTACTCCTGTTACTACTAATCCAGTAATATTAGATGGATATCCATATTTTTGAATTTCTTGTTTAGTAAGAGTTTTTAGCGCTAAGCCAGAATAATTACTCGCTGTAACTGGAGTATCTGGTCTTTTTGCCAGTAAAACAGTAGTAGTCTGTACTTTACCATCTCTAGTATATTTAACAGAAATATTTGATCCTACTTTTAATGATGCAATCTGAGCCATTAGCTGACTTGCACCATTTACTTTTCCATTATTTAACTCAGTTATTACATCTCCAGCTTTTATTCCAGCTTTTTCAGCAGGAGAATTTTCTGTAACATTAGTAACTAATACTCCATTTGAAGTATTTAAGTTAAATTGTTTAGCTAATTCAGGAGTTAGATCTTGTAATTCCACACCTAAAAATGCCCTCTCTACTTTTCCAGTTCTTATAATAGAGTCTTTGATATTAACAGCTAAATTTGCTGGAATAGCAAAGCCAATACCTATACTTCCACCAGATGGAGAATATATAGCAGTGTTAATTCCAATAACATCTCCATTTATATCAACTAATGGTCCTCCACTATTACCTTGATTTATAGAAGCATCAGTTTGGATAAAGTTTTCTATTTTTTCTATTCCTAGAGAACTTCTTCCTTTTGCACTAACTATTCCCACTGTCATTGTATCATTTAATCCTAATGGATTACCAAAAGCAATTGCCCATTGACCTACTTTTAAGTTTTCTGAATCAGCAAAGTCTACGGCTTTAAATTTACCATTAGATTCTATTTTTAATATAGCTATATCAACTTCAGGGTCATTTCCAACTAATTTAGCTTGTAATTCCCTTCCATCAGAAAATTTTACAAAAATTTCATCGGCACCATTAACAACATGGTTGTTTGTCATAACATATCCATCAGAAGAAATTATAAATCCAGAACCTAGTGAACCAGACTCTTTTTTTTCAGTCCTTGGTGTTGATTTCCCATATAGAAATTGTTCAAGTGGATTATAATAATTTACATAAACAGTTTTTTTTGTTCTAATATTAACAACTGAATCCTTAAGTTTATCTGAAACTTTTACAAACTCATTTTGAGTTTCAATAGCATTTTTAGATACACTAGGACTATTTAAAACATTAACTTGATTTTGATTATCAGCTTTTGAATTAGAGCAGCTAAATAAAAATAAAGCACACACTAAAGATAAAAGCGGTTTTTTAAAATACATTGAAAATCCCTCCTTAAATAACTCTTGTATATTATTATAAAATATATACGCGTTATTAATTCTAATGGATTAAGAACAAAAAGTCAATATTGTCTAAGGGAAAAATAAGTCTAAAATAAGAATAGAATAATTTATAAAGAGGTATAATAAGTTTAACTAAAGTAGAGTTTTAGTACATTAAGGATATAATTTCCATAAAAAAATAATTCTTAAAGTGATAAATATAAACTCAACTTTTAGGTGTAAAAATGATTTTATTATTGTAACTTTTAAATAATATAAAAAATAACTGATAAAACCATAAAAAATATAGGTAAAAAAGTCTTTTATCTTTAAGGATAAACAAAATAGATATATTTAGCATCAAAGATAAAAAAAAAGTATAGTAGAGTAAATGAATTTATTATGTTAAGAAATTAACAAGGTTGAAAATATAGTTACTTGAAATCTCTAGGTTTCAGAAATATATTGCTTTGATACTCAAATTATATATTGGTCAAAGTATATGGAAATAGGGGCTTACAGTAAAAAATCTACTTGACTAATCAGTAAAATTAGTAGTATTATTTTTATGAAGGCAATAATAATTTTTATATATAAATCTAGGGAGGAAATAGAAATGGCTAAAGTAATGAAAACAATGGATGGAAACCAAGCAGCCGCACATGCTTCATATGCATTTACAGAAGTTGCAGGAATATATCCAATCACACCGTCATCACCAATCGCAGAATACACAGATGAATGGGCAGCTTACGGGAAGAAGAATCTTTTTGGTGTACCAGTAAAAATCGTGGAAATGCAGTCAGAAGGAGGAGCAGCAGGAACTGTACATGGATCACTTCAAGCTGGAGCTCTAACAACTACTTATACAGCATCACAAGGGTTATTATTAAAAATACCTAATATGTATAAAATAGCTGGAGAACTTTTACCTGGAGTAATGCATGTAACTGCAAGAGCTTTATCAGCACAAGCATTATCAATTTTTGGAGATCATTCTGATGTATATGCAGCAAGACAAACAGGATGGACAATGTTAGCAACTGGATCAGTTCAGCAAGTAATGGACTTAGCTGGAGTGGCTCATTTAGCAGCATTAACTTCAAGAGTACCAGTTATGCACTTTTTTGATGGTTTCAGAACTTCACATGAAATACAAAAAGTAGAAGTAATGGACTATAAAGTATACGAAGATCTAATTGATATGGATGCTATAACAAAATTTAGAGCAAATGCATTAAATCCTGAGCATCCAGTAACAAGAGGAACAGCTGAAAATGATGATATCTATTTCCAGACTAGAGAAGTACAAAATAAGTTTTATGATGCAGTACCTGATATTGTAAATAACTACTTAAAAGAAATCTCAAAAGTTACTGGAAGAGAATATGCTCCATTTGTATATTATGGAGACCCAAATGCAGATCATGTAATAATAGCTATGGGATCTGTTACAGAAGCAATTAAGGAAACAGTTGATTATTTAGTGGCTAAAGGAGAAAAAGTAGGATTATTAAGTGTTCATTTATATAGACCATTTTCTGAAAAATACTTCTTCGACGCAATACCTAAAAGTGTTAAAAGAATTGCTGTTTTAGATAGAACAAAAGAACCAGGAGCAACTGGAGAACCATTATATCTTGATGTAAGATCAATATATTATGGAAGAGAAAATGCCCCTATTGTAGTAGGAGGAAGATATGGATTATCTTCTAAAGATACTACTCCTGAGCAAATAGTAGCAGTATATAACAACTTAAAGCAACCTGAACCAAAAGATCAGTTCACAATAGGAATAATAGATGATGTTACATTTACTTCATTAGCATTGACAGAACCAATTGTTGTTGGAAATCCTGATGTAACTGAATGTTTATTCTTTGGATTAGGATCAGATGGAACAGTAGGAGCAAATAAAAACTCTATTAAGATTATTGGAGATAAAACAAGTCTGTATTCACAAGGATACTTTGCATATGATTCTAAAAAATCAGGAGGTGTTACTAGATCACATTTAAGATTTAGTAAAGATCCTATTAGATCGACATACTTAGTAACAAAACCTAACTTTGTAGCATGTTCAGTTCCAGCATACTTAGGGAAATATGATATGTTATCAGGAATAAAAGAAGGTGGGTCTTTCTTATTAAACAGTATCTGGGAAGCAGATAAAGTAGTAGAACACTTACCAAATGAGACAAAAAAATTATTAGCTGACAGAAAAGCTAAATTTTATATAATGAATGCTACAACTTTAGCTGAAGAAGTAGGATTAGGAACAAGAACAAATACTATAATGCAATCAGCTTTCTTTAAATTAACAAATGTAATACCTTATGAAGAAGCTAAGACTTATATGAAAGAGTACATTGAAAAATCATATGGTTCAAAAGGTGCAGATATAGTAAAAATGAACTGGGCAGCAGTAGACAAAGGAACAGAAGGATTAGTAGAAGTAACAGTAGATCCAGCTTGGTCAAACTTACCAGTAAATAAAGAAATAGTAGATAGTGGAAAACCAGAATTCATAAAAAGAATAGCAGAACCAATAAATGCAATTAAAGGTGATGATTTACCAGTATCAGCATTCCTTGGTTATGAAGATGGAACATTCATAAATGGTACTACAGCATATGAAAAAAGAGGAATTGCAGTAAATGTACCTGAATGGATTCCAGAAAACTGTATACAATGTAACCAATGTGCTTTTGTATGTCCTCATGCTGTAATAAGACCTTTCTTAATAAATGAAGAAGAGTTAGCAGCAGCACCAGAAGGATTAAACACTATAAAAGCTATAGGAAAAGGTCTAGAAGGATTACAGTATAAAATACAAGTTTCTACACTAGATTGTACAGGATGTGGATCATGTGTTAACGTATGTCCAGCTCCAAAAGGAAAAGCTATTAAAATGGAACCAATTGAATCACAAATAGACAAAGGTGAAGTAGAAAAAGCAGAATATTTATTCGATAATGTAACTTATAAAGATCATATTATGGGTAAAGACAACGTAAAAAGTTCACAGTTTGCACAACCATTATTTGAATTTTCAGGAGCATGTGCCGGTTGTGGAGAAACTCCTTATGTAAAATTAGTAACTCAATTATTTGGTGAAAGAATGATGGTAGCTAATGCTACAGGATGTTCTTCTATATATGGAGGATCAGCACCAGCAACACCTTATACTACTAATGCAAACGGAGAAGGACCATCTTGGGCATCATCATTATTTGAAGATAATGCTGAATATGGATTTGGAATGTTCTTAGGAGTAGAAACATTAAGACACAGAATTGAAACTATAATGACTAACACTATGAATGAAGTATCAGCTGAATTACAAGGTTTATACAAAGAGTGGATAGAAAATAGAGCAGATGGAAATAAAACAACAGAGTTAAGAAATAAAATAGTTCCATTATTAGCAAATGAAAATGGACAAGGAGCTAAAGAAATCTTAGCACTTAAACAATACCTAGTGAAAAAATCACAATGGATATTTGGTGGAGATGGATGGGCTTATGATATAGGTTATGGAGGACTTGACCATGTATTAGCATCTGGAGAAGATGTAAATGTATTAGTATTAGATACAGAACTTTACTCTAATACAGGTGGACAAGCGTCTAAATCATCACCAACAGCTTCAGTAGAAAAATTTGCTGCATCTGGAAAGCCAACTAAGAAAAAAGATTTAGCAGCTATATCTATGACATATGGAAATATTTATGTCGCTCAAATATCAATGGGTGCGAACCAAAATCAAACTTTAAAAGCAATAAAAGAAGCAGAAGCTTATCCAGGACCATCAATTGTGATAGCTTACTCTCCTTGTATAGCTCATGGAATAAAAGAAGGTATGGGAAAATCGCAAACAGAAGAAAAATTAGCAACGGAATCAGGATACTGGCCAATTTTCAGATTTGATCCTAGATTAGCTGATCAAGGGAAAAATCCTTTACAAATAGATTGTAAAGATCCAGATTGGGATAAATATGAAGATTACCTAAAAAGAGAAAGAAGATATACAATTTTATCAGGAGAGTTCCCAGAAAGAGCAGTAGAATTATTTGCACTAAATAAGAAAAATGCTCAAGACAGATGGACTTACTATAAGAGATTATCATCATTAGATTATTCACAAAATTAATATATGGAGAAAGTTGAACTAGAAATAGTTCAGCTTTTTCACTTTAAGAATAAAAATAAAGGATTGATTAGGAGTTTGGGATGAAGAAAATTAGTATTATATTGTTATTGTTTTCACTATTTAGTATTATGATATTTTCAGAATTAAAGGAATATAATGGAACTGGAAAAATAATTTTACAAAAATATGGGTGCCCAGAAGCTCCGGAATCCTCTACTTGTGGCAGATATAAATTTATTTCTGAAACAGAGCAATTCATAGTAGATATGTCTTCGTGGGATTTGATCGGGGAAAAAAATATACAACGTAATGATAAAGTAAAGATAAGTGGATATATTCAAAATGAAGAAGATCAGGAAGAAGCATCTGAACCATTACTTAAAATCATTAAAATTACTAAAATTATTAAAATTTTAAAATAATCAAAGGGGCATTATAACAATGTCTCTTTATTTTTTGTATTTGTATATGAAAAAATTCTTGACTTTTTCATCTGATGTAACTATAATAGTTACATCAGAGGTGATGGAAAATGAAAATAAGTAGTAGATTTAGCGTAGCAGTTCACATATTGATACTACTAGAGTATGTAAAAGACGAGGTATTAACTTCTGAATTCATAGCTAAAAGTGTGAATACAAATCCTGTAGTAATTAGAAGAATAATGGGAAATCTAAAAAAAGCGGGTCTGATAGAAATAAAAAGTGGAACAGGGGGAGCTGTGCTTCTAAAGTTACCAAATCAAATATCTTTATTTGAGGTATATCAGGCAGGAGAAGTAGTTCAAGATGGAGAATTGTTTAATATACATGATAAATCAAATTCAGACTGTCCAGTAGGTGCTAAAATTCAAGGAATGCTAGAAATATTTTTATTAAAAGCACAAGAAGCAATGGAACAGGTCCTAAAAGGAGTTACAATAGAAGATATGTTAAGTATGTTATAGAAAAAATAGGTTATAAGAAACTTTTATAAGTTTTTAAAATAAAATAAAAACGGGAGTGATTTAAATGTCAATGAATTCTAAAAGTATTGCTGATGCAATAAAAGAACGTAGATCAATCAGAAATTTGAAAAAACCTGAAAATTTAACAAAAGAGAAACTTGATGAAATTTTAAAAACAGCACTTTATACACCTTCTTCATTTGGTATGCAAAGTGCAAGAATGATCGTATTAACTGGAGAAGATAATAAAAAGCTATGGAATATAACAAAAGAGGAAGTAAAAAAATCATTACCAGCAGGACAAGACTTTAAACCAACAGAAGATAAACTAAATGGATTTAGTAATGGTTATGGAACAATATTGTTTTTTGAAGAAGAAAATACAGTAAAAGGTATGCAGGATAACTTTTTATTATATGCTGATAACTTTCCAGTTTGGGCAGAGCAAGCAAATGGAATGCTTCAATATGCTGTATGGTTATTATTGTATACGGAAGGATTAGGAGCTTCGTTACAGCATTATAATCCTCTAATAGACAATGCAGTGAAGGCTGCATGGAATGTGTCTGGTACGTGGAAGTTAAGAGCTCAAATGCCATTTGGTACTCCAGATGAAACAGCTGGAGAGAGAAGTTTCTTACCTTATGATGAAGTGGTAAAATTTTATTAGAAATATAAATTAGAACTTCAAGTATCAGCATTTTCTCTGATGCTTGAGTTACTAATAACTTAGGAGGTATGTATTATGAGTAAAAAAGTAGCAGTTATTGCACCTAATCCAGTAAATGGTTTCGGACTATTTGCTTATTTAGAAGCATTTTTTGAAAATGGTGTGGAGTATAAGACTTTTGCAGTGGATAAGACAAAAGCTATTAAAACAAATTCAGGAGTAAGTTTAGAATTAGACGGTGTAATAGGAGACCTAAAAGGACATGAAAGTGAATATGATGGACTTGTATTTGCCTGTGGTGATGCAATAAAAGGATTTGCTCAAAACATTGGTAATGCTGAAAATCAAGATATGTTTGAAGTAATTAGAAAATTTAATGAACTGGAAAAACCAATAGCTGGACATTGTGCTGGTGGATTGGTATTTGAAATAGCAGGAGTGACAAAAGATAAAAAGATATCTCTTCATCCATATGCAAAATCAAAAGTTCAAAATGGTATTGCTGTAGATAATAACTCAATGATTGATCAAAATTTATTTACAGCTAAAAATGAAGATTATATTTTAGATATAGTCCCATATTTTATAATCAAATTATAATTTAGATATAAAAAATGAGTAAGTGTAAAGAATTAGAGATTTCTTTACACTTTTTTATTTTTTATATAAACTATTTTGTAATTATAAAATTTAAATTTGTGATATATTTTCTAAATGTTTTTATTAGCTTTATAATAAAGGGATTTTTCAGATTTATTTTGTAAATAGAGAAATTTTATTTGTTCAAACTATTTAACTATACAAATTTATTAATAAGTGATAAAATATGAGGGATAAATATGTGGAAGAGGTACGGTAATGAAAAATAAGAAAGTCTTGTTTTTAGCATCATTTTTATTATTTTTACTGAGTTATACAAATAATTATGCTCAAAAAGCTCAAGATGTAACTCTGCATAGAGATAAACTAGAGTTTTTATCTGGATTAAATGAAGAAGAGTTAAGAAGGTTAATTTTAAAAATAAGAGATATAAAAAATGATAATTTAACAATAAAAGATCTAAAGAAATTAAATGATCAAAAAAATTACATACAAGAAAATTTTTATGTCTTAAATTATAATAACTATGATTTTAAAACTATAAATAATTTTGATAAAATAATATATATAAATAAGAATGAAGATATAAAAAATAAGAAACTTCAAGAAGTGATAGAGAGAAGTCTGGAATAAAAATTAGATTACTGAATAAAATAATTAGATATTTGATAATTAATAATTATTTTTATTTTTGTTCAACAATAAAAAATAAAAGAGAAATTATCAAATAAGATAGAGAAAAGCGTAGAAAGTAGATTATAACTGAAGGAGAAGAGATGTTAAATACAATTGCAAATAAAATGTTTGGTACTTCTGATGAAAGAGAAGTAAAAAAATTAATGAAAAAAGTGCATGAAATAAATGCTTTAGAGTCAAAAATAGAAAAGTTGTCAGATTTCGAATTAAAAGGAAAAACAGAAGAATTTAAAATAAGATTTGAAAATGGAGAAGTTCTTGATGAAATATTAGCTGAAGCCTTTGCTGTAGCCAGAGAAGGAGCTAAAAGAGTTTTAAGAATGAGACATTATGACGTTCAATTAGTTGGTGGTATGATACTTCACAGTGGAAGAATCGCAGAAATGAAAACTGGAGAAGGAAAAACGCTGATGGCAACACTTGCAATATATCTAAATGCATTAACAAGCAAGGGTGTACACATAATAACAGTAAACGATTATCTAGCAAAAAGAGATATGGAAATAATGAGACCATTATATAATTTTTTAGGTCTATCTGTAGGAGTTATCATAAATGGAATTTCAAATGAAGAAAGAAAAACTGCTTATTCATCAGATATAACTTATGGAACAAATAATGAGTTTGGTTTTGATTATTTGAGAGATAATATGGTTCATGAGATGAAAGATAAGGTACAAAGAGTGCATCATTTTGCAATAGTCGATGAGATAGATTCGATTTTAATAGATGAGGCTAGAACACCACTTATAATTTCAGGAGCAGCAGAGGAAACTACACATTGGTATAATGTTTTTGCAAAAGTAGTATTACAGCTTAAAAGAAGTGTAAAAACTGAAAAAGTAAAAGATAAAAAGAATGCAGTAATACCAGATGAAGACTGGGAAGATTATGAAGTAGATGAAAAAGGACATACAGTAACATTAACAGAAAAAGGAATAAAAAGTGTAGAGAGAATCTTGAATATAGATAATTTATATTCACCAGAACATGTAGAATTAACACACTTTTTATCTCAAGCACTAAAAGCAAAAGAGTTATTTAAACTAGATAGAGATTACATTATTAATGATGATAATGAAGTTATTATAGTAGATGAGTTTACAGGAAGACTTATGGATGGAAGAAGATATTCTGACGGACTGCATCAGGCTATAGAAGCAAAAGAAGAACTAGAGGTAGCAGGAGAAAACCAAACTTTAGCAACAATTACACTCCAAAATTATTTTAGAATGTATGAAAAGTTATCTGGGATGACTGGTACTGCAAAAACAGAAGAAGACGAATTTAAGCAAATATATAAATTAGGAGTAGTTACAATTCCTACAAATAAACCAATAGTTAGAAAAGATTTTTCTGATGTAATTTATATAACTAAAAAGGCAAAGTATAATGCAATAGTTAATAAAATAAGAGAATTATATGAGAAAGGTCAGCCAGTATTAGTAGGAACTGCTTCAATACAAAACTCAGAAGATTTATCATCACTATTGAAAAAGGCAAAAATACCACATGATGTCTTAAATGCAAAACAACATACAAGAGAAGCGGAAATTATAGCGCAAGCAGGAAGATTTAAAGGTGTTACTATTGCTACAAATATGGCAGGAAGAGGAACAGATATAAAGCTTGGTGGAGATGCAGAATCTATGGCTTTAAAAACTGCTGAAAGAGGAACTGCTGAATTTAGAGAATTAGTAGATAAATTTGAAATTGAATGTGATGAAAATAAAAAAAGAGTTATAGAAGCAGGTGGATTATTTATATTAGGAACAGAAAGACATGAAAGTAGACGTATAGATAATCAGTTAAGAGGTAGAGCAGGACGTCAGGGAGATCCAGGAGCATCTGAATTTTATCTGTCTTTAGAAGATGATCTTATGAGATTATTTGGTGGAGACAGGCTTCAAGGAATGATGACATCACTTAAAGTAGAAGAACATGAGGAAATAAGAAATAGATTTATTACAAAAGCAGTAGAAGGAGCTCAAAAAAGAGTAGAGAGTAGAAACTTCTCAATAAGAAAAAATTTATTAGAGTATGATGATATAAATAATAAACAAAGAGAAGTAGTTTATGGTCAAAGAGATTTAGTGCTTAAAAATGAAAATTTAAAAGAGCTTATTATTTCTATGATGAAAGAAACTGTGGAGGACTTAATAGAGGGAAGTCTTTCTGGAGATACAAGAGCGGACTGGAACTTTGATTATTTAAGTGATAAATTAGAAGAAATTTATGATTATTCTATACCAGATTTATACTTCGATATGGAAAAAAGTAAAATTAGAGAAGAGACTTTCCAAGATTTATTAGATAGATATAATAATAAAGAAAGAGAACTGGGAGCAGAACAATTTAGAGGAATAGAAAGATATATAATGCTAGAAGTCTTAGATCAAAGATGGAGAGAAAACTTAAAAAATCTAACAGAATTAAGAGAAGGAATTTACTTGAGATCTTATGGTCAAAAAAATCCAGTTAATGAATACAAAATAATAAGTTCTGATTTATATAATGAGATGATAGATGGAATAAAAAGAGAAGTTAGTTCATTTATAATGAAGATAAGAGTAAGAACAGAAGCTGAAATGCAAGCTCTAGAACATGAAGAAGTAGGTAATTTAAGATATGTTCATGAAGAAATAGAAGATGAAAACGAAGTATTGGAAATATCTAATGAAGAAGGAGCACAGCTTTCTAGAAAAGAGAGAAGAGAGCTGGAAAGACACAGCGGGAAAGGAAAAAGGTAAGCAGAATGATTGATCTTCATATGCATTCACTATATTCAGATGGAACTTCTACTACAAATGAGCTAGTGAAGATGGCTATGGAAAAAAATATGAAACTAATATCATTAACAGACCATGATACTATTGATGGACTTTCTGAAATGAAAAAATTATGTGATGAAAATAATATAAAATTTATTAATGGAATAGAGTTATCTACAGTTTATAATGGAAAAGAAGTGCATATTTTAGGTTATTTTTTGAATATAGAAGATAAAAAACTACTAGATTTTTCAAAAGAAATGAAAAAGGCAAGAGTAGTTAGAAATGAAAAGACTATAAAAATTTTAAATGAACACGGACTAAATATTACACAAGAAGATACATACAAAGAAGCAGAAGGAGAAATAGTAAGCAAAACTCATTTAGCAAGAGCAATAGTAACAAAGGGTTATGCTGCTGATATAGCTGAAGCTTTTAAGAAGTATTTAGGGCCTAACAGTATAGGGTATGTTCCTAAGATGGAATTATCACCATTAGAAGGAATAAAAATAATAAAAGATAATGGAGGATTGGCTTTTTTAGCACATCCAAAGTTAATAGGTCTAGATGAGAATGAATTTCTAAATTTAATTAAAGAGATGAAAGGTTTTGGTTTAGATGGTTTAGAGACTTATTATTCAACATTTTCAAGTGAAGATATAAAATACTACGAAAAAATATCAGAAGATTTTTCATTAATTAGAAGTGCAGGAGCAGATTTTCATGGAGCAAATAGAGTGGGAATAGAAATAGGCGATAATTTTGCACCAAGTAATTTATATGAAATTTGGGAAGAAATTTATGAAAAAATGAAAAAAAGAGGATAAGTATTTTAAAATACAAATATTAGGATTTTAATTAGACTCCGTAGTTGTTTAAAAAGGAAGAATTTCGGTTTCTTCCTTTTTTTGCCTAATATTTCTAAAAATAAAATTTTTGAGGAGAGATAATTATGAAAATATATTTTGCAGGTTCAGTAAGAGGCGGAAGAGAAAAGAGAAAAGAATTTGAAGAAATAATAAGTAAGTTAAAAGAGTTTGGAAAAGTACTGACTGAGCATATATCAGATCCAGAGATAGAAAAATTTGAATATCATCAAACAGATAGAGAAATTTATGAACAGGATATTAACTGGCTTAGAAATAGTGATGTGATGGTAGCAGAAGTTTCTATTTTATCAATAGGAGTAGGTTATGAAATAGGGTATGCAGATGCAATGGAAAAAAGAGTAATATGTCTATATGATTTAAACTCAGAAAAGCAACTATCTGCTATGATAAGAGGAAATAGTAAAATAGAAATTTTAGAGTATACCGATATAAATGAGGCACTTAAAAGGTTGGAAAAATTATTTAAAAAAGGAGAAAGTGTATGATATTAGTTACTGGTGCTGCTGGTTTTATAGGCAGTGCATTTGTCTGGAAATTAAATGAACTAGGAAGAGAAGATATTATTGTCACTGATAAATTAAGAAGTGAGGAGAAGTGGTTAAACCTTGCAAAGAGAAAATACTATGATTGGGTAGATAAAGATCAGTTATTTGAGTACTTAGAAGAAAATGGAGATGAAATAACAGCTATTATTCATATGGGTGCATGTTCAGCTACAACAGAAAGAGATGGAGATTTTTTGATGCATAATAATTATGAATATACAAAACATCTTTGGAACTTTGCCGTAAAAAAGAATATAGACTTTATATATGCAAGTAGTGCTGCAACTTATGGTGATGGAGCGCAAGGATATTTTGATGAGTTAGATTTATCAGGTCATGAAGAACTGCGACCATTAAATAAGTATGGTTATTCAAAGAAAATATTTGATGTATGGGCTTTAAAGCAAGAAAAAACTCCTAAAAAATGGATTGGACTTAAATTCTTTAATGTTTATGGACCGCAAGAGTATCATAAAGAAAGAATGGCAAGTATGGTTTTCCATGCTTTTAACCAATATAATGCTGAAAAAGAAATAAAATTATTCAAATCACACAAAGAGGGATATAAAGATGGTTTTCAACTTAGAGATTTTATCTATATAAAAGATGTGGTTTCAATTATGAATTTTTTTCTTAATGAAGATGTACAAAGTGGAGTATATAATGTAGGAACAGGTAAAGCAGATGCATTTTATAATTTAGCAAAAGCAACATTAGAATCTATGGGTGGAGATACTAATGCTATTAAGTTTGTAGATATGCCTGAAGATCTAAGAGGCAAGTATCAGTACTTTACAGAGGCTGTAATGGCTAAGCTCATAAGAGAAGGGTACAAAGATAAATTTTATACTTTAGATGAAGGTGTAAAAGACTATATTCAAAATTATTTAATGAAAGAAGATAAGTATTTATAGACTAAAAAAAGATGAGTAAATTTATAATAACTCATCTTTTTTATACTCTGACGGGATAATCACATAATCATTGTTACAAAAATGGAAAGAATATATCATTTTGTGGTAAGTGAAACTATAATTATAGTAATTTATTTACAAACATTTTAACTAAGGATGAAAATAAATAGAAAAAATAATGTATATGATAAAATGAAGTTAATTTAAAATCGCCTCTAAGGTAAAAAAATCAATGGTTTAATTTGATAATCAAATATTATATGTTGACATTCTCAAAAATTAATATTATAATATATACATGAATTAAGTTCTTTCAAATGACAGACAAGTTTTATTGGGAATAAAGTTCATCTTCTGAATAAGACAATCTATTTTAAACAAACTTATCTAACATCTAAAATTTTGTTCATTTAATAAAACTGAAATAGATTAATGATTATACTTAGAATTTTATATTATTTAAAATTCTTAACAATAGTTTTAGATAACAGATAAAGTTCATAGAATATGAAATTTTTTTGATTAATTTTATTCACACTTATTTTTACCTGAAATTTTTTCTAATAGAACATTTAAATAATAAAGTATTTTTAATGTTTAATATAGAAAAATGAGACTTAAAATTAATGAATTGAAATACTAAAAAAATTTTTAAAAGCTAAAAAAATAGATTATTGTTTTATGAGCATATAAAAAATAGATTATTTTTTTTAAAATAAACAAGTGTAACTGCTTACTTATTTATTGAAAATAAATTTTTTTTTAACTATAATAAAACTTGAATAATATTTGTGAAAGTGCTTTAATTTAATATATTTTATTAACTTAAGGGAGAAAGATATGGATGATAAGGTAGGGAAAGTATTTAATTACGTACAAGAAAAAATCCTAAATGGTGAATGGGATATGGGGGATAAAATTACTCCTGAGATTCCATTATCAAAGCAGTTAGGTGTAAGCCGTTCAGTTGTCAGGGAAGCTATTAAAAAATTTGTGGCTTTAAATATGCTGACAAGAACACAAGGTGGAGGAACATATGTAAATAATCTAACTCCAAATGTATATTTCAATGATATTATGCCAAATATATCATTAGAAACAGATGGGTTTTTAGAAATACTAGAAGTTAGACAAGCATTAGATCCACTAACAGTTGGCTTGGCAATGAAAGAAAATGGGAAGGTATTGGCTGAGGAATTACGTCCAATACTGGAAAACATGAAAAAATTTAAAGATGTAAGTAAGGAATTTTATGATTGGGATATGAGATTTCATAGTAAAATTGCCGAACATAGTGAAAATGAATTAATCGTGAGATTATATGAAATTATGTCACATCTTATAAAAGTTCATGGAAGAAAAAATGCATACACAACTTTAGATAATTCTGAAAGACTAGAAGAACATGAAAAAATATTAAAGGCAATTGAAGAGAGAGACAGAGAAACTGCTAAGATATATGCAGGAAGACATGTTGAAAATTCAATGAAAGTAGTACAAGGCAGATTGAAAGCATTTTAAAAGGTATTGAGATCGCTGTTTTATTTTTAAAACAGCGATTCTTAACTATTACTGATAAATAATTTAAATAATAAATTAAAAAAATGTCAGACACAGAATGGAGATTTTTAAGGAGGGAAAAATTGAAAATTATATCGGCTATTGACTCATTTAAAGGAAGTATGACATCCTTGGAAGTATCAGAAGCATTTGAAAAAGGAGTTAGAAAAGTTTATAAAGATGTTGAGTTTATAAAAATTTCACTAGCAGATGGTGGTGAAGGAACAGTACAAGCATTAATAGACAGTACTAATGGAAAAATGGTGAAGTTAAAAGTAAATGGTCCTTTAATGAGTGAAGTAGAATCTTTTTATGGAATTTCAGGGGATGGAAAAACTGCAATAATAGAGATGGCTGCTGCAAGTGGTCTGCCATTATTGAAAGAAAAAGAAAAAAATCCCATGGAAACTACAACTTATGGCACAGGTGAATTAATAAAAGATGCAATAAAACAAGGATGCAGGGAATTTATAATTGGGCTTGGCGGAAGTGCGACAAATGATGGTGGAATGGGAATGCTTTCAGCATTAGGGTATATTTTTTTAGATGAAAACAACAATGAATTATTTCCTAGCGGAAAAAATTTAGGAAAAGTTTGTAGTTTTAACCAAGAGAATATAATAAAAGAGCTAAGTGAATGTAAATTTTTAGTGGCTTGTGATGTTGATAATCCATTTTTTGGGGAAAATGGTGCTGCTTATGTTTATGGAAAACAAAAGGGTGGTACAGAAGAGATGATAAGTGAATTAGATAAGGGATTAGAAAATTTTGCCAAAGTGATAAGTAATACTAAAAACATTGATATATCATCTGTTTCAGGTGCTGGTGCTGCTGGAGGGCTAGGAGGAGCCTTTATAGCTTTTTTAAATTCAGACTTGAAACCAGGTATAGATATTATAATTCAAAAAATTGAATTAGAAAAATATATGAATGATACAGATTATGTTATTACTGGAGAAGGAAGAATAGATTTTCAGTCTGCAATGGGAAAGACTCCCACGGGTGTCTCAAAATTAGCTAAAAAATATAATATTCCTGTTATAGCAATAGGTGGAAGCATTGCTGATGACATTGAAAATATATATGAATGTGGAATAAGTGCAGTATTTTCAATTATGGATTCTCCAATGAGCCTAGAGGAGGCTATGGATAATAAAAGATCAATGAAATTAGTAGAAAAAACAGCAGAACAAATATTTAGATTACTAGATACTAAATAATATATTTATAAATAAGCTTTATAGAATTAAAAATAAAACTATTTTCTTAATTTTAAAAAACTTCTCTCATTTGATGATATTGGAATGTAGTCAAAAGAGGGAAGTTTTATTATTGGGAGTAAATTTTTTTTAATAATAAAAATGATAAAATGTCTTGACATTAGAGTTAACTCCAATGTTATTCTTTATTATATTAATTGATATTAGGGAGGAAGTTTTTAAATGGAGTACACAATTTCAGAAATGTGTAAGCTAACAGGGGTATCAAAAGATACCTTAAGATATTATGATAAAATAAATCTTATTATTCCTAAAAGGGCATTGAGTAAATATAGGACATATAATAATAAGGATGTGATGTTAGCGAAGTATATTCAAGTTTTAAAGTATATGGGTTATTCATTGGATAGGATAAGAGATATTTTAACATTGTATGATCAACAAGTAGGTGATGAATGCGCAAAAAAATTAGAACTTTTTTTTGATACTGAAGCTCAAAAAATAATGGGGAAAATAAGAGAAATGGAACAAGTTTTGGAAATATTTAATGAAGGAAGAAAGCATGTAGGAGAATTAGAAGGTATGGATAACCTTGTTTTAAACATATTTGAAATTATTAAACCAGGAGAAAAAGAGTTTATTGAAAATAGTAATTTGCTTTTCAATATAAACCTAAAGTAATGACTATTAGGCTTAAAATAAAAAATTATAATTATTTTTACTAGCACTAAAATTTTTAATTAATAATTTTTTGCCAAATTTTTTTTATATTATTCCATGTGAATTAAATATTTAAAGAATTTATCCTTAGTATTTGTATTTTATAAAACTATTGTAAAGGATCAGAATATCTGATCCTTTTTTAGTGTCTAATGATTTTCATAAAGTATTATAATTTTATCTCAGATAGAATTATAATATTTAAAAAAATTAATTTGAAAAAATACTTAATGTATGATAAATTATTACTTTAAGGTGACAAGACAGAAGACGGTCTTAGATGAAAAGTTGAAATGAGGAATAGTGTGGATAGAAGAGATAAAATAAAAAAAATTTTAGAAGAGAGTAAAGATGCTTTGAAGGGAATTGAATTAGGAAAGTTATTTGGTGTATCTAGGCAAGTAATTGTTCAAGATATTTCCATTTTGAGAGCAGAAGGGGAAGAGATAATTGCTACTCCAAATGGATATATTATATTTAAAAATAATGGAATACTAAAAACAATTGTTTGTAGACATCATGGGAAAGATGCGATAAGAGATGAATTAGAAACAGTTATAAAATATGGTGGGAAAATCTTAGATGTAATTGTAGAGCATAGTATTTATGGAGAAGTAAAAGGTAATTTAAATATTAATACTAAAAATGAAATAAAAGAGTTTATGAAAAAATTAACTGATGAAAATTATGAACCACTTTGTTCGATAACAGATGGCTTACATATCCATACAATAGAAGTAACTAATGAGGAGAGTTTTCAAAACATAAAAAATGAACTTTTAGATAAAGGATATCTAGTCCAATAGATAAAAAGAATAAAACTAAAATATGGAAATAAAAGGAGAAAAATTGAAAAATAAAAATTCAGGAATATTAAATAATACAATAGTAAAAATTCTAAATGGAATGGCTATGGGATTGATGTCTTCGCTAGTTATAGGGGTTGTACTAAAGCAGTTTGGAACTTATTTAAATATAAAAGAATTAATACTATTTGGACAAGTTTCACAATATATGTTAGGGCCGGCAATAGGTGCAGGAGTGGCCTTATCTTTGGATGCTCCGCCCTTAGGAGTATTTTCAGCTGTAGTTTGTGGAATGTTAGGGGCTGGGACGATAAAGTATACAGGCGGTTCATATATACTTGGTTCAGGTGAGCCAGTAGGTGCATTGGCAGCAAGTGTGGCTGGGGCTTTATCTTCTAAAGTTGTATTTGGAAAAACAAAATGTGATATTATTATTGTACCTGCTGTAGCTATTATAATTGGAGGCTTGGTAGGGACATTTGTTTCACCATATATTAGCAATTTTATGATACTTATAGGAGATATGATAAATAGAATTACTGAGTTAAAGCCGCTTCCAATGGGAGTATTAATATCAGTAGTAATGGGAATAATAATAACGTCACCTATAAGTAGTGCTGCAATAGCAATATCTCTAGGTTTATCTGGTTTAGCAGCTGGAGCAGCAACTGTGGGCTGTGCTTGTCATATGGTAGGTTTTGCTGTTATGGGCTATAAAGAGAATGGAATAAATGGTCTGATATCTCATGGTCTTGGAACTTCAAAGCTTCAAATGGCAAACAGTATAAAAAATCCTTTTATTCTGGTACCTCCAATTATTGCATCTGCAATATTAGGTGGTTTAGCAGCAACTGTATTTAAGATGGTAAATAATAAAATAGGGGCTGGAATGGGAACAAGTGGATTAGTAGGACAGTTTTCCACAATAGAAATGATGGGAGAAAAATCTTTAGTACCAATAGTTCTATTACATTTTTTATTTCCTGCAATTCTAACGTTTTTTATATCAAAAATAATGAAAAAGCAGGGACTTATAAAAATAGGTGATATGAAAATATAAAATGATAGAAATAAATACTCTTATTATTCACTTAATTTTCACATTGGAATAGTATTATACTTATATTACAGTATAAAGTTTATTTTAATTTGAGATTCTGAGGAGTTTTTTGAGTTTAAGGTATGATAAATATAATTATTTATACTGTGATCTCTGAAGTATTACAATAGGAGAGGTGCAGAATAACTGCACCTATAGAGTAACAGAAAAAGTTTTGCCATTTTTTAAGTAAAAATATAATTAATTTAGTCCATAAAAACTCCTGATAAAATAAATTTATATTTTTACAAGAAATGCAAAGCTATATCTCCAAAAGTTTTATACCAGATGGGACTATCTAAATTTAGTAGATAGCCCTATTTTTATAAAATTAAAATTTTAACTGGTAAAAAGTGAGATCATATCATATAATAAAATAAAAACTAATATGGAGAAAATATGAAATTTTATGAAATAGAAGAGTATTTATTAAATAATATAAAGAAAAGTTTTTATTTACCTGATGAAAAAATAGAGTCAGAAAATGAACTTGTGAAAAAATTCGGAGTTAGTAGAATGACTTGTAGAAAAGCAATAGAAAACTTAGTCCAAAGAAATTACTTGTATAAGATAAAGGGCAAAGGAACATATGTAAAAGATAATAGCAATAAACATATAATATATTTAAACGAAACTATAGGATTTAGTGAGAGAACAAAAAGAGAAAACTTAAACCCTGTTACAAAAGTTTTAAAATATGAGGAAAGAGTTCCCGAAGATGGTATTAGAGAAAAGCTTAGACTAAAAAAAGAGGAAAAAATAGTATATTTAAAAAGGCTGAGATTTATAAATAATGAACCAGTAGTGGTGGAAATTACTTATATTCCAATAAAATTTATAAATGAAAAAAAACTAAATGAGTTTTTTGAATCAAAGTATAACTATGCTTTGGGTGAAAATTATAAAATAATAGAAATGCAAAAAGAATATATGGGAATTCTTCCTAGTAGAGATATAAAAGAATTATTGGAAATAAAAGGAAATGTTCCAGTATTTAAGCAAGAAATTACTTCTATTTTAGCTGATGGAGAAATATTCGAATATACAAAGGCTTTTTATAATCAAGAAAAGTATAAATTCCTTGAGATCTTGAAAAAAAATATTGACAAATATTAAAAATGTGGTATATATTAGTAGAGAAGATTTTTTTCTTTATTTTTTCAAATTTCATCATGTCTATACATGTTGGAGTAGTGTAAATAAAGGACAGAGACAAGAAATTCTTTTAGTTAAAATTATTTAGTTAATTTATTTGTCTGAAATATTGTAATAAATGAGACTTTGAATTATATTGATAATTTAAACTAATAAAAAATTTGAAGAGATTAAGAATTACAGATAAGTGGTATTTATAAAATAAGACTTAACTGAGAAAAAAATTAAAAGACTTTTTTTAAAGTCAATTTTTTTTAGAAATATAACATGTCTATACAAGGAGGAATTTATGAATTTAGAAAATTTAACAGAAAAAAAACTTATAGTTCTAAATGCTGGCTATAAAACAAAAGAGGAGGCATTAAAAGGCCTAATTAAGAAATTACATGAAGCTGGGAAAATAACAGATGAGCAGGGTTTCTTAAATGATGTTCTTGAAAGAGAAAAAATAGGAGCTACAAATGTAGGGATGAGGTTAGCGATCCCACATGGAAAATCTGACTTTGTTAAGTCTGCATGTTTTGCAGCAGCTACAGTAGCAACTCCAATAAAAAATTGGGAAAAAATAGAAGAAGATGCAGAAGATGCACAGCTGATATTTTTAATAGCCATACCAAAAGGAGAGGCTAATACTACACATATAGATATACTTACAAAATTAACTACAAAGTTATCAGATGAAGAATTAGTGGATAAGCTACTTAAAGTAAAATCAGAGTCAGAATTTTTGAGTTTACTTTCAGAAGAGAATAAGAAAGTAGAGACTACAGATTTTATTTCAGATAAATTAATATTAGGGATAACAGCATGTCCAGCTGGAATTGCACATACTTATATGGCTGCTGAAGCATTAGAAAAAGCAGGAAGAAAGCTAGGAATAAGAGTTAGAACAGAAAAACAAGGTGCAAATGGAATAGAGGATGCTTTTACTAATGATGAATTAAATAGAGCTAGTGCTGTAATTTATGCAGCTGAAATAGCTGTAAAAAATAAGGAGAGATTTTTAGGAATTCCAAGTATGGAAGTACCAGTAGCAGAGCCTATAAAAAATGGAGAAGGTTTGATAAAAAAGGCAATTCAGTTATCAGAAACAAGATCAAATACACATGAAAGCTTAGAGGATACTGGGGAGAGAAAAATTTCTTTTAAAGAAGAAGCAAAAAGAGCAATATTAACAGGAATATCATATATAGTACCATTAATAGTTGCAGGAGGAATGCTTCTTGCTATAGCAACACTTATGAAACAAGCTTTTCATTTAGAGGCATTATGGGATCAAGAAAATTCATGGTTATGGATGTATAGAAAACTTAGTGGAGGTTTATTAGGAACACTTATGGTTCCTGTACTTTCAGCTTATATTTCATTTTCTATATCAGATAAGCCAGGTTTAGCACCAGGGTTTGCTGCTGGATTTGCCGCAAATTTAATAGGTTCAGGGTTTTTAGGAGGACTTGTTGGTGGATTTTTAGCAGGTTATATAATGAAATGGATAAAAGCTAATATTAAAGGTGGAAAAACATTAGCAGGATTTTTTAATTTTTTCTTATATCCTGTAATAGGGACATTTGTAGTTGGAACACTAATGCTATTTGTGGTGGGGAAGCCTGTTGCGCTTTTAAATACAGGACTAACAAATTGGCTTAATGCAATGCAGGGAACAAATGCTATTTTACTGGGAGCATTAATAGGAGCAATGGTCTCATTTGATTTAGGAGGACCTGTAAATAAAGCTGCTTATGCATTTTGTTTAGGAGCAATGGGAAATGGGAATTTGATTCCTTATGCTACATTCGCTTCAGTAAAAATGGTTTCAGCATTTACAACTACTTTAGTAACAAAATTAAAACCAAAATATTTTCTAGAAGAAGAAAGAGAATTAGGGAATTCTACTTGGATATTAGGATTGGCAGGAATAACAGAGGGAGCTATTCCGGTAGCGCTAAATGATCCATTTAGAGTACTTGGATCATTTGTAGCAGGTTCAATGGTAACAGGAGCAATAGTAGCTTACTTTAAATTAGGTTTAGGAGTCCCAGGAGCAGGAATCCTTTCTATGCTTTTTATGAATTGGAATGGGGCAGAAAGTTCATTAATGGGAGGAATAGTTTGGTTCGCCGCTGCCCTAGTAGGAACTGTTATATCAACTATTTTACTATTAATATTAAAAGGACATAAGTATAAAAAAAGTTTAGGACAGTAAAAATAAACTTTTAATAAAACAGGAGGCATAAATATGAGCTGGAAAGTACATGTAATACCCCATATGCATTGGGATAGGGAATGGTATTTTACTACAGAAGAATCAAGGATTCTTTTAGTAAATAATATGGAAGAAATCTTAGAAAGACTAGAAAATGATGAGGACTATAAATATTATATTTTAGATGGTCAAACAGCAATTTTAGAAGATTATTTTGCAGTAAAGCCAGAAAATAAAGAAAGAGTAAAAAACTTAGTTAAAAAAGGAAAATTAATAGTAGGACCATGGTATACACAAACTGATGAAATGATGGTAGGCGGAGAGTCAATAGTTAGAAACTTACTATATGGGATAAAAGACTCAGAAGAATTTGGAGACTGGATGAAGATAGGGTACCTTCCAGATTCATTTGGTCAAACAGCACAGTTACCACAAATTTTAAATGGATTTGGAATAAAAGATACAGTCTTTTGGAGAGGTTGTTCTGAAAGACACGGTACTAATAAGACAGAATTTATTTGGAAGTCAAATAATGGAAGCGAAGTTATAGCGCAAATATTACCATTAGGATATGCTATTGGTAAGTATCTTCCATTAGACGAAGAAAAACTAAAGGATAGATTGGATAAATATTTTCCAGTACTAGAAAGAGGAGCAGCAACTAATAACTTAATTCTTCCAAATGGTCATGATCAAATGCCAATACAAGAAAATATTTTTGAAATAATGGATATGTTGAAAAAAATATATCCAGACAAAGATTTCTTTATGAGTAGATACGAAGACATATTTTTAGAATTAGAAAAGAACAGAGATAAATTAGATGTAATAAAAGGTGAGTTTAATGATCCTAAGTATATGAGAGTACACAGAACTATATCTTCTACTAGAATGGATATAAAAATAGCAAATGTAACTATAGAAAATAAAATAACAAATATTTTAGAACCATTGGCCTCGATAGCTTATTCTTTGGGATTTGAATATCACCATGGTTTAATAGAGCATATGTGGAAAGAGATAATGAAAAATCATGCACATGATAGCATTAGCTGCTGCTGTACAGATCAAGTTCATAAAGAAATTATGTCTAGATTTGAATTAGCTCATGATAAAGCTGATAAGCTAATTGATTTTTATATGAGAAAAATTGTTGATGCTATGGAAGATAAAGAAGGAATGGATAAGTTAGGAGTATTTAATTTACTTCCATATGAAAGAACAGAGGTAATAGAAACAAAGATTAGATTACGTGGTGGAAGCTTCACATTATATGATAAGCTAGGAAAGACAGTGGATTATTATATAGTTAATAAAGAAGAGTTAGATCCAGGATTGATAGATAGACAAATAGTACATTATGGAAATTATGATCCTTTTTATGAATATACAATAGAATTTACAGCTGAAAATATACCGGCTATGGGTTATGATACGTACTTCATAAAATATAATACCAAAGAATATGGAATACAGGATAAAAAAGAGGACAAAAAAATTATTGAAAATAAATATTATAAAATATATGCAAATGAAAATGGAACTATTAATGTATTAGATAAAAAATTAAATAAAGAATATAAAAATTTATTATTATTAGAAGAGGGGTCAGATGATGGAGACGAGTATGATTACTCACCTCTAGAAAATGACTTTATAATAACAAATGAAAATGCAAAAGCAGATATTAAATACGATTTTACACCTTATGTAGAAACTGTAACTATAAGCTATGATTTAGATGTACCAAAAGATTTAGACAGTAGAAAGAAAAAAATAAAAGATTCCAAGATGAATATAGTAGTAACTGTGAAGCTAAAAAAAGACTCTAATAAAGTAGAAATACAGGCTAAAATTAATAATCAGACTAGAGATCATAGAGTAAGATTTATAATGCCTTCTGGATACGAGAGTATAGAATCAGTATCAGACAATCAATTTGGAACAATAAAAAGACCAGTTATAGATACAGCAAATGAAGTCTGGGAAAAAGAAAAATGGAAAGAAAAACCAATTCCAGTTTATCAAATGATGTCATTTGTGGATTTAAATGATAAAAAATCTGGTTTTTCAGTGTTAACAAACGGGCTTAGAGAGTATGAAATAGTTGGAGAAAATTATGATAGCATTGCTTTAACTCTTTTTAGATCAATAGGATTATTAGGAAAAGAAGAGATGTACTATAGACCAGGAAGACCATCAGGAATAAAAATACCTACTCCAGATTCACAAATGATAGGAGAATGGGAATTTGATTTTTCAATTTTTACTCATGAAAATGATGAAATTCATGGTTTAGTACCACAAGTTGCTAAAGAATACATCACTCCAATTTATGTATATAATAAAATACCATATAATGCTATGAGAATGAATTCAGCAGATTTTACTACACCAGTAGTTTACTCATTATTTAAAAAAGATATTACAGGTAGTGTTCTTAGTACAGTTAAAAAATCTGAGAAGGATATTTCTATTTTAGTGAGACTATATAATCCAAATATTGATAAAGAAATAAGTGATAAAATAGATATTGAATTGAATAATTCTGGTCTATTTGAAACTAATTTAAATGAAGAGAAGCTTTTGAATATCAATGAAAATGAGAAGATATTTAAATCATGTGAAGTAAAAACAATAGGATTTAATTTAGTAAAATAATTAGGGTAAATTTATAAAATAAAGTTTAAGTTTTGAAATTAAATATTTTATCATTTATGTTCTTTTGAATAAAAAATGATGAAATATTTTTTTAATTTAGTTAAAATAATTGTAATAAATAATATTTTTTTTATTTGGAAGCCCTTATTTGCAAAAGTTTTATATTTTTAATCAAATAATAACTTGAAATGTAGCAAAAAAAATGATTTTATATCCACTTGCAAAACACAAGATATAGTGTTATTATAATGGAAGAGTAACAATATATAGTGAGGTGAGACAGATGAACAGTAGAATATATATAAGTAAAAATGAAGATGAAAACGTAAAAGAATACGACGGGTCTCTAGCGGTAAAAAATAATTTTAAAGAAGTGTTTGACGGAATCATAAACGTAGAAAAAAATGATACAAATAATGAAAATGCCAATATGGCATCTGACACACCAGCAGGACAAATGATGAAATTTGCTTCTGAAACTTCAAAAGATTACGCAATAAAATACTTAGTCGATACAAAATATGCAGATGCTCATAAAGAAGGATATATACATATTCACGATTTAGATTATTATCCAACAAAAACAACAACTTGTCTACAATATGACTTGGATGATCTTTTTGAAAATGGATTTAGATCAAAACATGGTTTTATAAGACCACCAAAAAGCATAACAACTTATGCAACATTAGCTACAATAATATTTCAAACTAATCAAAATGAACAACATGGTGGACAGTCAATTCCAGCTTTTGATTTTTATATGGCTAAAGGAGTTTTAAAGTCTTTTAGAAGACATTTGAAATATAGACTTTTAGCATATTTAGAAGTTGATTATGTAGAGGAGAAAAACCAAGAATTAAAAGATTTGTTAACAGATATTATTACTTCTATAGAAGTAAGTGATGATAAAAAAACTATTTTATCATCAACACTAAATTTAACAATAAAAGAAATAGAAAAAGCTGCAAATGTAGCTTACTACGATACTAAATATGAAACAAATCAGGCAATGGAAGGGTTTATTCATAATTTAAACACTATGCATTCACGTGGAGGCAATCAAGTTGTATTTTCCTCTATAAATTATGGAACTGATACATCTCCAGAGGGAAGAATGCTTATAAATGAATTGTTAAATGCCACAATAGCTGGTTTAGGTGACGGAGAAACACCTATTTTCCCTATCCAAATTTTTAAAGTAAAAGAAGGCTTGAATTATTCAGAAGAAGACTATGAGCTGGCTGTTAAAAATTGGGATAAGGCAGTAAAAGGAGAGTTAGAGTATAAAACGCCTAATTTTGATTTACTAATAAAAACGAGTTTAACTACTGCTAAAAGATTATTTCCAAATTTTGTATTTTTAGATACGACATATAATAAACATGATTTATGGGATATGAATGATCCTGAAAGATATAAACATGAAGTAGCCACTATGGGATGTCGAACAAGGGTCTTTGAAAATGTAAATGGAGAGAAAACTTCTATTGGAAGAGGAAACTTATCATTTACAACAATTAACTTCCCAAGATTGGCTATTGAATCTAAAAATGAAATTTTAGCTGAAAATACTCCAATAGATGCAAAAGCTCTAGAGGAAAAAGCTATAGAAAGATTTTATGAAAAAATAAGATATTTTACAGGATTTGTAGCAGAACAGCTGAAAGTTAGATATGAATTTCAAAGAACTGCATTAGCAAAGCAATTTCCATTTATGATGAGAAATGATTTATGGAAAGGTGGAAACACGCTACAAGCAAATGATGAAATTTCAGATGTTATAAATTCAGGAACTCTTGGAATTGGATTTATAGGTGGGCATAATGCTATGAAAGCTTTAATAGGAAGTGGACATGGAGAAAGTCAAAGAGCGTACGATATTTTAGTAAAAGCCTTAGAAGCTATGAATGAAGTAGTGGATAAATATAAAGAGGATTATAAACTAAATTATTCAGTTTTAGCTACACCAGCTGAAAGTTTATCAGGAAGATTTACTAAATTAGACAAAAAGAAATTCGGAGAAATAAAAGAAGTGAATGATAGAGATTATTATGTAAATTCATTTCATATAGATGTGAAATCGGATATTTCTGCTATTGAAAAAATAGAAAAAGAAGGAAGATTTCATGAATTAACTAAGGGTGGACATATAACTTATGTAGAACTAGATGGGGAAGCTAAGAAAAATACAGTTGTTATATTACAAATAATAAAAACAATGAAAGAAAATAATGTGGGTTATGGGTCGATAAATCATCCTATAGACAGATGTAAAGAGTGTGGATTTGAAAGCTTGATAGAGATAGAGTGTCCAATATGTGGAAGTGAAGAAATATCAAGAACGAGAAGAATCACAGGATATTTAACAGGGGATTTAGACAGCTGGAATTCATTTAAAAAGTCAGAAGAAAAAGATAGAGTAAAACATGGAGTTTCTAAATGAGAATACTAAAAGTCTTTAAAGAAACAATTTCAGATGGGCCGGGATTTAGATATTCAATTTATTTTTCTGGTTGTTCTCATGGATGTGAAGGGTGTCATAATCCAGATTCATGGAATCCTGATAATGGAGAAATTTTAGACGACGAGTACTTTAACAAGATAGTAGGAGAAATAAAAGGAAATAAAATGCTAAGTGGTATTACACTAAGTGGAGGAGATCCCTTCTATAATTCGAAAGAATTATTAGATTTCTTAATTAAATTGAGAAAAGAAGTAGGAGATATAAATATTTGGTGTTATACAGGATTTACAATAGAGCAGATTTCAGAAAATAGTATAATGAAAGAATGTTTGAATTATATAGATACATTAGTAGATGGTAAATTTATAAAGGACTTATATTTAGCGGACTTAGATTTTAGAGGGAGTACTAATCAAAGAATAATATATGTAAAAGATTTTATAGATAAAAAAAAATAATAACAAAAAAAGCAATTTTAATGGTTATAAAACCAGAAAATTGCTTTTTTAATATTCTATAAGAGTTTACTCACTTTCATAAATCATACGTGCTTTGTAAGTAAGACCAGCAAGGGCACCACCAATTAATGGAAATACTATAAATACCCATAATTGTGATAATGCTTTTACACTAAATAATGCAGGGCCTATACTACGAGCAGGATTTACAGATACTCCTGTTATTTGGATACCTACAATGTGTATTAATACAAGTGTAAAACCAATTGCTAATCCAGCAAATTTAGAGTTAGCATCTTTGTGCGTAGAACCAAGAATGACAAAGACAAAGATAAATGTTGCAACAATTTCAAAAATTGCAGCTGATATTAGACTGTATTCTCCACCATAGCCAGCTCCAAATCCATTTTGACCTAAACCATTTACTGCAAGATCAAAGTGTGGAGAGCCAATAGCTATTAGATAAATTACACCAGCTCCAAGTATAGCTCCAATAACTTGTGAAATAATATAAGGAACTACATCTTTTGTACCAATTCTTTTACTGATCCAAGCTCCAAGAGTTACAGCTGGGTTTATATGACATCCTGATACAGGTCCAATGGCATAAGCCATACCTACGATTGTTAGACCGAATGCAAATGCAATTCCAAGTTGCCCAACATTTTCTTTAGCGAAAACAGCAGATCCACAACCAAATAAAACTAATGTGAATGTCCCGAGACATTCTGCAAGATATTTTTTCATGAATAAATCCTCTCTTTTCATTTCAAATTTTTGTTGTATATAAAAACGTACTTGCTTAACATATTGTAATATAATTTTAAGTGTACGTCAACTATAAAATTTTATATTATAAATAAGTAAAATATGCTGACAATTTTAAATACAGTAGGAGTATCTACGCTAACGTTAAACTAAGTTTAAAAAAAGCTATGTCAAAGAATACAAGAATATAATGATATCGTCTTTTAAATAAGAAATTTTTCTTCATTTTAAATCTCCTTTAATACCCCTTTAGGAGGACCTCAGTTATTTATAACTGAGGTATTTTTATATATTATTTCTTATAAAAAAATGTCTGATATTGACAATTAGAGATTATTGGAGTAGTATAATTACATATGAATTTTGGAGATAAGATAAAATGAAAAAATATTTATTATTTTTATGGGAATTTTTAGTAGGGAATTTTAAGTCCTCTATTTTTCCTTTGTTATTGATACTTGGAATAATTGTAACGAAAAAATTTAATGTACCATATAGATATGATGTTTTATTGATATACAGCATAACTATTCAAGTAATAATGTATAAAACGAAAATGGAAACCAAACAGGAAATATATATAATATGTATTTTTCACTTAGTTGGATTAGCAATGGAAATATTCAAAGTTAATATGGGATCATGGACTTATCCCGATTATAGTATTACAAAAGTCTTTGGAGTACCATTATATAGCGGATTTATGTATGCCAGTGTAGCAAGTTATATTTGTCAGGCGTGGAAAAATTTTAATTTATCATTATATAAGTGGCCTGATAAGTGGAAACTCTGTTTAATAGGTGTAGTAATTTATTTGAACTTTTTTCTTAATCACTTTGTACCTGATGTGAGATATCTAATAAAAATAATATTAGTTATTTTATTTTGGCACACAATTATTTATTATGAAATAAACAATAAGTATTACAGAGTCCCTATTATACTTTGTTTTCTTTTCTTTGGAGTATTATTATGGGTAGCAGAAAATATAGCAACTTATTATGGAATTTGGAAATATCCATACCAAAGTTCTGTGTGGAAAATAGTATCATTATCAAAGCTGAGTTCCTGGTTTTTATTAGTGATAATTAGCTTTATTCTTGTGGCCTTTTTAAAGGTTGGGGATAAAAAAACAGAATTGAATTAAGTAAAAAGATGGCTTATCAATATAAAGTCATCTTTTTTTATATTTTCATAATTTTTAAAGACTTTAAATTTTTACTGTAGTAATTATTATATTTCTAGCATCAGAGGCACTAAGGTTTACTTCTATTTATTGATTTTGAATTTTCTTTAATATATGATAATATAAAGTAATTAAAAAAAGTAAAGGTGATGTAATGAAAATAAGTAATATAGGATATTTAGGAGATTTTTCTAATTATTTAAATAAAAAGGACACAGTATTCATTTTTTCAAATATTTCAGATAAAATGAAATTTGAAGAACTATATGGAAACGAGGATTTTACAAAGGGAAATTTATTTATTTTCATAAATGAACTGAGAGAAAAATTATTTTATACTGATAAGGTATTATTAAAAGAAGAAAAAGAGCAAATATTATTTTTTGAAGTTTTAGATGAGAGAGAAAAAGACTTTTTTAAAATAAATAATTACTTTGATTCAATAGATATAGCCTCATCTTTTTTAAATTTCTATAAGGAACTAAAAGAATGGGCTGTCAATAAGTTAGTTTTAAAAAATGAGAATAAGAAAAAAGTATATGAAATTTTAGAAGGAATAAAAATAAAATATGAAGAAAGATTAAAAAAATTAGGATATACAAATAAGCTCTTTTTAGAAAGCTATGACAATTTTAATATGTTTTTTTTAGATGGTTATAAGGAATTGATTTTTATTAATAAGTTTAACTTTACTAAGTTTGAAAAAAATATGATAAAAAAGATTGAAGAAAGATTTTCAGTAGAGATAGTTAACCAAATTAATGACGAAGACTATGATAATGACTCTCTTAAAATAAAAAATTTAAAAATGATTTTTTCAAAAGATAAAGAGATTAATTTATATAAGAGTGATAATGAAATATTAAGTATATTTGATATTTTAGAGAGAAATAAGGAAAGAGAAAGTGTAAATCTTTTAGTGCCAGACTTGGAAAATGAGGTATATTTTAATTTATTATCTAAAAATAATGTACAAGTAAAAAGTAAGATATATCTTAAAAATACTAATTTTTATATATTTTTCAAGAATATTTTGGAACTCTTAGAAAGCAATGAAACTCATTTAGAAGATTTTAATATAAACTTATCTAAGTTCAGAAAAGTAATAACAAATAAAGTTTTTAGTAATTATTATAACATTGATAATATTTTTACGAGTTATATAGATAAAATCATAGGATATGACTATATTTATATAACAAAGGACTTGGTTGGTAATATAAATGATAATGAGATATTTAAAAGTAAAATATTATTAATCTTTTCGGATTTAGAAAAGATGTACAATACAAAGAACTTTTTTGAAGTATTGGATATTATGGAAAAATTTAATAAAAAGAAACTCTTGGATAATAGATTTAGTGATGATTTAGATAAGTATTATGAGGCTTTAAATGAAATAGAAGCAATAGAAAAATTGAAAATACATGATGGATGGGAAAAGTATTTTAAATTAAATGGAGCTAACTTTTTGAAGATAATATTGAAATACTTTGACTTTAAAGGAGTTACATTAAGTATAGAAAATGAGGAACATGATATAATATTAGATGACTTTAAAACATTTAAAAATTGTGAAAAAGAAAAGCTGGTACTATTTAATATACACGAGAAAAATTCATTTGATATAAATGAGAACCTCTTTTTCTTAAGTGAGAAAGATAGGGAGATAAATGAACTGCCAAGTATAGATGAATTAAAAAAGTTTGAGAAGTTTAAGATATATATGTTTTTAAATTCATCAAAAATAATAGATATTTATTCGTTAGAAATACAGGAACAAAACATATTTGTCAGCTCTTTGGTGGAGGAGATAAAATTTGAGAACAATCTTTTCTATAAAGATATAATGTTTAATGAGGGGGATATAAAAGGGATCTTAAGTGAAGTGTTTAATATTGAAGATATAAAATATATTTCTCAAAAAGACGATGCACTATATAAAGAAAAGCTAGAAACTGTGATAAAAATAGGAGCGTATGATTTTAAGGACTTAAAAGAATGTTATTATAAGTTTTATTTGAAAAAAATAATTAGTTTAAATGAGTTTATTGAACCACAGGAAAAGATAACATCAAAGTCATTAGGGATATTGATTCATGAAGTATTTGAAAGAGTTTCAATTTCTCAAAAAGAAAAGGTTTTAGAAAATATGGAATTCTCAGTAAATACAATTGAAGTGGAGAAAATAATAAAAAGTGTAATAAAAAATGAATCAGAAAAAATATCAAGAAAATATGGGAATTATTATGAAGAGATTATATTTCCAATAGTTACAGAGAGTGTAACGGAGTTTTTTATAAGTTTGAAGAAAAAAATAAATGATAAGATACTAATTTTTGAGCCAGAATTTAAAAAGGAAAGAGAAATCACAGAAAATATAAAACTAGTAGGAAAATTGGACTTATTAATAGAAACAGAGAAAGAAAATTTTATTATCGATTTTAAATCAGGAAAAGGGAAGTTAGGTCAGTTGTATTTTTATTCGAATTTATTATATGAAAATGAAAATGCAGAAAAAATGATTTATGATGTTTTAAATATGAATGTTATAGATAAAGATGAAGGTAAGGATCAATTAAGTATGGAAGATATAAAGAGTGTGGTAAAAGATTTTTTAGATTCTGATAAATATAGAAGAACAGATGACCCTAAAAATTGTGTAATCTGTCAATATAGAGAGATTTGTAGGATGAGGTATGACGAAGTCAAAAAATGAGAGGAGTTTCCAAATGGGAGAAAAATATAAAAAGCTTATTTTAGCAGCTTGGATTTTGGTTTTGGGGATTTTTACATATACAGAGCTTGATTTGTGTAAGTATAGTAATATATACAAGGGCAAAGTATTTAGAAAAGAAAAATTTGATAAGGAAAAATGGGGAAATAACAGTAAAGAAAGATATAAAATGATTTATGATTTGGTTACTAATCACAGTGCTATGATCAAAGATGGGAAATTAAGAAATGAAAATTTGGGGAGTAAACATGTGACACCTATTATTGACCCAGATGGAAGTGGATATATAATTGGGAAAGTTGGTATTTTAAGAAAAGTACTCTTAGTATTTGATCCTAGAAGAGACGGTAATGAAATGTTAATTAGAGAAGGGAGATAACAGAATATGGAAAGAGAAAGAGTAAAGCAAAAAGCAGTATTTTTATTTCAAAGATTTCTAGAAATATCAGTTTTCCTTCTTTTTTTATCTTATTATCTTAATGTAAAGATTTTTTCTTATTATGTTTCGTTTTTATGGCTGGGAGTGTTCTATTTACTATTTATATTAACATTCTTAGTTTACAAAGTATATTTTAAAATACATCCAATATTTATTTGGATTTATATATTTATGTTTACGCTTTGTGTTATATTTAGCTTGATAATATAGAATTAATTAATAACTTAAACTTAAGGAGTTGAACATATGAAATTAGCAACAATATGCTATATAAAAAAGGACAATAAAACTCTTATGTTGCATAGAACAAAAAAAGAAAATGATATGCATGAAGGAAAATGGGTAGGAGTTGGTGGAAAACTCGAAAAAGGAGAGTCTCCTGAGGAGTGTGCTAAAAGAGAGATATTTGAAGAGACTGGATTAGTGGTCAAAGAATTAAAGCTTAGAGGTCTTTTGACATTTCCCAGTTTTAATGATGATGAAGACTGGTATGGATATTTATATGTAGTAGAAAAATTTAGTGGTGAATTAATAGATAGTCCAGAGGGTGAATTAAAATGGATAGATGATAATAAGCTATTTGATCTAGAAATGTGGAATGGTGATGAGATTTTCATGAGATGGATGTTAGAAAAAAATATGTTTTCTGCAAAGTTTGTATATGATGCAGAAGAAAACCTTGTTGATTATAGTGTAAGTTTTTATGAGTAGGAGTTCATCCAAATATAAAATGAAATCAAAAAAGCTGTCAGAAATTTGACAGCTTTTTTTTGAACATTACACAAAACTAGTATGCCTATCTATTATTATTAAAATGGATATACTCGATATTTTTTTCTTCTGTAAAACCTAATTTTTTAGACTGCTTTTCTATATCACTTATATTTATGTTTGGCTTATCTGAATATCTAAGACTGTTAATTAAAGTTTCAGATTCAATGATTTTTGAATTTAATTCTTTTAATTCTATTTTTAAGTCTACTATTTCATAAAGCGCATGCATTTTAAATGCAGAGACTCCCACAAATATCAAAGCGTAGAAAAACAATACTTTAGTTATTTTATCATTTTTAGTTTTTTTCTTTTCTCTTTTATATATTTCATATTTTCGTATTCTCTTATTAAACTTATTATTGGATTTACTATTTCTGTATCAAAGATGTCTTGGTTTCTTTCGGGCATTTTTCCTCCAAATATTTTGTTTAATTTAACTATGTACTACCTATTAATAAAAGTATTTTATAATATTTATATTTACATTATAGCAAAATAAATAAAATATGTAAACAAAAAATATCAAAAAAACCAATAAAAATACAATATTAATTGATTTTTTTAGATAAGATTAAAAAATAAAATTTAAAAAGAGTTATTGCTTAAGGCAAAAGTTAAAATAGCTTATTTATAGAGGAATATCTATACTATATTTTTTATAAAATTAATAAAATATTATACCAATTACTAATATATTGTGTTAATATAAAATAGAAATAGTTTAGTTGATATGTAAGGCAAAAAATAAATATAATATTAAGGAAGTGAAGTTATGAAATATATTTTATATTTTAATGAAATTGGTAAAAAAGATTTGCCATTAGTGGGTGGAAAAGGTGCTAATTTAGGAGAACTTTTTAATAATGGGTTTTTAGTTCCAGCAGGTTTTTGTGTTACTACAGATGCTTTTAAATTAATTACTAAAAATGAGGAAATAAATAATTTAATCAAGAAATTAGATAATTTAAAAAATAATAATATAGAAGATGTTGAGTTAATAGGAAAAGAAATAAGAGATAAAATAAAAGAACTAAAAGTCTCAGAAGCTGTGAAAATAGCAGTATATGGAGCACTAAATAATAGTGGAGCAAATGATTTTTATGCTGTGAGATCCAGTGCTACAGCTGAAGATTTATTGGGGACTTCATTTGCAGGGCAGCAGGATACCTACTTAAATATAAGTGGCTATGAAAATTTAATGGTTGCGATTCAGAGTTGTTGGGCATCTCTTTTTACAGATCGGGCAATTATTTATAGAATAAAGAATGGATTTACTCATGAACATGTAGAATTATCTGTTATAATTCAAAAGATGATTTTTTCAGAAGTTTCTGGAATAATGTTTACAGCTGATCCGATTACAGGAAATAGAGAGATATTAAATATTGATGCTAGTTTTGGATTAGGTGAAGCACTAGTTTCAGGGCTTGTTACTCCAGATTTTTATCAAGTTTATAACTCGGAAATTATTAATAAACAAATATCACAAAAAGATATTGGTATATTTCCAGAAAAAATAGGCGGTATTATTAAAAAAAATATAGAAGATAACGAAAAAAATAAGCAAGTGTTAACAGAGAGGGAAATATTAGAGTTAACAGAAACTGGAGTAAATGTTCAAAAAGTATTTGGAAATCCACAAGATATAGAATGGGCATTGTATCAAGGTAAGTTCTATATTTTACAGAGTAGACCAATAACTTCATTATATCCAATTCCACTTATTAAGGATAGTGAAAAGCATGTATTTTTCTCATTTGGACATGTACAGATGATGACAAATGCTATGAAACCATTAGCTTTATCAATTTTCGAAACAGTAAAGATTTTTGATAAGCCTAACTCAAAGGAGTATACAAGATTACTATATGATGCTGGTGGAAGAATGTTTATAGATATTAGTTATTTCTTAGGTATTGAAAAAATAAGAGGGAAAATTTCCAGTGTAATTAAATATGTAGATGAACAGGCTTCATTCGCTGTTCAAGAGTTAGTAGATAGGGGTGAGATTTTTGCTAACGATGAGAAGTTTCAAAAAAAATTATTCAAATTTATAGCTCCAATATTGAGAAAAATTGGATTAAATATATATTTGAAAAATTCAGATAAAACAAAAATTAGAGCTAAAAAATTCTTTGATACTATGTATGTTAAGTGGGAAAAAGAAATAAACTCTTTAAATGGGACAGAAAGACTAGAGAAAATAAGGTTATATATAAGTAGAATGATAAATTTTCTTCTTTCTAATGGGGTACAGTATCCTGCTTCTGGAATAGTGGCTTTGAGTAAAATAAAAAAAATATGTGCTGAGTGTTTTGATGAATCAAAAGTTCAAGAATTACTAGCAAACTTAAATATATCTTTAGAAAATAATGTAACTAGTGAAATGATGATGGAAATATATGACATAGCAGAGTTAGTTAGAGATAATAAGGAATTAATAAGCGCATTAAAAGAAACAAATAATGAAAATTTTTGGAGTGATATAGAAAAAATTCCAAATAGCAGTCAATTTATAGAAAAAATGAAAGAATTCATGATTAAATATGGAATGAGATGTGCTGGAGAAATTGATATAACTAGAAAGAGATGGGTGGAAACACCAAAAGAGTTAGTTCCATTTATAATGAGTCATATACAAACTAGTAAAACAAATGAGCATCATGAAAAGTTTGAAGAAGGTAAAGTAACAGCTAAAAATACAGAGAAAGAAATAATTGAGGCAGTAAAGGCTAAATTAGGTAAAGGTAAGGCTAAGAAAGTAGAAAAATTAATAAAGGTATACAGAAATTTAATGGGGTTCCGTGAGTCTCCAAAATATTTTATAGTAAAGTTTTTTGGATTAGTCAGAGGAATTATATTAGAAGAAGCCTATGAAATGGAAAAACAAAATGTATTACCTAATAAGGAAGATGTTTTTTATTTTTCGTTAGATGAAATAATAGAAATAGCAACTGGAAGTTATAAGAAGAATATAAAAGAAACTTTAATAGAAAGAAAAGAAGATTTCAAAATATATGAAAAGCTAACACCACCTAGAGTAATGACAAGTAATGGTGAGATAATAACTGGTAAAATAAAAAATAGTAAAGCTCCAGAAGGGACCTTAACAGGTACAGCTGCATCATCAGGAATTGTAGAGGGAATTGCTAGAGTAGTTTTAACAGTAAGTGAAGCAGATTTAAAATCAGGAGAAATAATGATAGCGCCTTTCACAGACCCAGCGTGGACTCCACTTTTTAATTCAGTAAGTGGTCTTGTAATAGAAGTAGGTGGGATGATGACACATGGTTCTGTAATAGCAAGAGAATATGGAATACCAGCTGTGGTAGGAGTTAATAATGCCACAAAAATCATTAAAACTGGAGATAAAATAAGAGTTAATGGAACAGAGGGATATGTAGAGATATTATAGTCTAGATGTTTAAAAGTCAAAGAAAGTATAAGGAATCAAAAATATATAATAAAAAGTATAAATTCATATGAAAATTATTATAGTAGTATTTTGGTTCTTTATACACTATATATAGTGTAGGTAAAAATTATATTCTAAATTTGAGTTCTTAAAGGGCTGAGATTACTAGTAGAGAGAAGAATGAATGGAGTTTAATACTACTATATAGAAAAGAAGAATTTTAAAATTAGAAAATATTTTTTTTCAAAAAAATGGACTCTAAAAAAATCAATGAAAATAGTGCTTGTAGAAGATTGATATGTTTGAAAATCAAATTTTTCAATGAAAATCAAAAAAAACTTCAAAAAAAGAGTTGACAAAAAGAAGAGGATTTGGTAGTATATATCTTGTCGACGGCGAAAAGCTAACGACGCAAAGGACAATGAAAATAGAAGAAGAAGAAACAAACGCCAAGTTAAGAAAAAGAAAAATAAGGTAGTGTAAAATAAATAAATATTGAATGAAGAGTTTGATCCTGGCTCAGGATGAACGCTGACAGAATGCTTAACACATGCAAGTCTATGAGAAGACTTCCTTCGGGGAGAGGTATCATGGCGGACGGGTGAGTAACGCGTAAAG
>JAGOZX010000116.1 GCA_018058425.1 Sebaldella sp. | reverse complement strand
ATCATTTGAATCTTTTGTTGCCAAACTCAGACTATTTTTTTTTGTGTTAATAGAAAAAGATATTTTTGCCATATCAGGCATTACTTCTCTTTCAGAATTTCCTGTAACACTTATTTTTCTAACTACATTACTTACAGTAAAAGACAATGTTGAAAGTAAAAGAAACATTAATAATATTAGTTTTTTCATGTCATCACTTCTCCTAATTTTTTATATATAATACTACCATTTTTACATTAAAATAAAATTAGTATTTTATTTTAAAATTTCAGTATAATTATAGCGCTTTAATAATAGAAAAAACAGTAGAAGAAACTCTGTCTTCTACTGTAATTGTTTATAAAATTATATCTTCCACAGGAATAACAACTGCTCCCATTGAAATCATTTTTCCTAAATCAATTTTAATCATTTTAATTACTCTCATTATTTCTTTTGCCTGTTCATCACTAACATATGCTACCAATATACTGTCTGTCCCAGGCCAAACATGACTATTAAAATGTTTTAAGTTTTTGTCCCATTCACTAAAAACTTTAGGAATTAATATGTACTGATCTATCCCGTATTCTTTTACTTCTTCTTGTACTTTTTCCAAAAGATATGAATCAAAATATATTTCCAATCTCTTCATTTAAACACCTCATTTTCAATAATTTTATATACTTTTAGCTCTTTCTTCTAATTTTCTAGCTTTTTTCTTTTCTTCTTTTTCTTTATTTTTTCTCTCTTTTCTTTCTTCAACTAAAGAATATGTTACAGGTATGAAGAATAATGTTAAAAAAGTACAAAAAGATAATCCAAACATTACTGCTATTGCCATTCCTTGATAATATCCAGCACTTCCACCACCTAAAGCAAGAGCCATTGGAATCCAACCAAGTACTGTTGTAAGTGTAGTCATTAATATAGGTCTTAACCTTGATCCACATGCATCAATAATTGCCTCTCTTATTGGAACACCTTTAGTCCTTAGTCCTGATACGAAATCAAGTAAAACTATAGCATTATTAACTGCCATTCCAAATAACATAAGTATTCCTATCATAACAAACATACTCATTTGTACTCTTGTTATAGCTAGACCAAAAATTACTCCTATCATAGATAATGGTAATGTTGTCATTATCATTAAAGGTAAAACAAATGATTCAAGCTGTATTGCAAGTACAGTATAAATTAATGCTATTGACATCATTAATGCAGTCATTATCTGTCCACCCATTTCTCTTTGAGACTCAGCATTTCCTGATGTTGTCAATTTATACCCTATTGCAGGATTAGATTTTTTAAAAGCTTGACCTATAAATTTTGCTGCATCATTAAACCCTTTTGAACTATCCAAATTAGTTCCTACTGTTACTATCTTTGAACCATTTTTAGTTGAAATCGTTGATGGACTTTCCACTTGTTCAAGAGTTGCAATATCTGCCACTCTAACAAATGTTCCATCACTTGCTTTTATCTCTAGTTCCATTATTTTTTCCAAAGAATTTTTATATTCTTTTTCGAGCTCTATTTTAACATCAAGGGACTCAGTGCCCTCTATAATTTCTATAGGAGACAATCCTAGCACTGACATAGAAAGTGTATTTGTTAAAGTAGTCACATTTATTCCGTAACTTTCTGCTTTTACTCTATTAACTTCAAGTCTTGCTTGAGGGTATCCACCTTCTGTAGACGATTTTATATCCTTAAACCAGCTTTGAGATCTCATTTCTGCTATAATAGAATTAGCTATTCTATTTAATTCATCTTCATTTTCTCCTTCAATGTTAAAAGAGTAATCTTTAGTTACTGAGCTTCCACTAGCTTTTTCAGGTACTAACGTTAAATTTACGTTTGGTATATCCTTTAACTTTTCTCTTATTCGATTCATAGCTCTATAAGTATCTTTAGTAACATCCACATTCACTATTGCTGCTGATTCGGAAACTATGACATTGGTATTTTTTGTTAAAGGATCTGACTTTATAATTTCCTCCATTTTTTTTGATATTTCATGAGAAACTTCTAGATTTAATCCTGTAGAAAGCGAAGCTACTACTGCATATTCTTTGTTGTCTATAGTAGGGAAAAAAGCTGTTTTAACTGTTCTTCCAAGTCCTAATACTACAACCATAAATAGAATAAAAACTCCAAAAACAACCTTTTTTCTATTAGAAAGAGCTTTCGTAACAAGTTCTTTGTATTTTTCTTTAAAAGCATTAAATTTATGAGAATTTTCAGCACTTTTTATTATTTTTTCCATATTCAAAAATCTACTAGCTGCTAGCGGAACAAATAACATCGCAACTATTATTGAAGCTGATAGTGCAAACATCATTGAAAAAGCTATACTTTTAAATACTTCTTTCGTCATTCCCTCTTGTATTACAATAGGTAAGAATACACAAACTGAAGTTGCTGTAGATGCTATCATGGGCAATATTACCTCGTTTGTACCTCTTACTGCTGCTATAAGTGGTGGTTCTTTATTAACTTGAATATGATCAAATATATTATCCAATGTAACTACCGCGTTATCTACCAATGATCCTATTGCAAGGGCTAATCCCATTAATGAAATTAAATTTAGAGATATTCCTTGTGTTCTAAGTAAGAAGAATGTAAACATTGCTGATATAGGTATTGAAAGCCCTACGACTATTGAGGCTCTTATATCTTTCAAAAATAAAAGTAATACTATAACTGCTATTATTAAGGCTTGTATTCCTGTACTAGTTACATTAGAAATAGAAGATTTAACATCTTCGCTATTGTCAACTAATATTTCATAACTGGCTCCAGCCGGTAGTAAAGGTTTTAATTCTTCTAATGATTTTTTTGATATATCTGCTATTTCAACTAAATTTCCGTCTTTACTTTTTTGTATAATAACACCAACCATATCCTCGCCATTATATTTAAGATAACTTTCTCTGTCCTCAGTTCCATAATGTACATTTGCTATATCAGATAGCTTTAAAGTTTGATTATTATTATTAGATATTATTATATTTTGTATTTGCTCTAACTCTTTTATTTCCCCATTTACCCTTAAAATAAATTCTTTTGTTCCATCTGTTACTGTTCCAGCCGGAGATACTGTATGTGCATCTTTAATTTTAGAGTATATTTCTGAAGGAGATATATTATATGCTTGTAATTTATAAGGATCTAATTCTACCTTTATTTCTCTTTTTGTACCCCCTAATATTGAAATATTTCCTATCCCTCTATTTCTCTTAAGTCTAGGCTCCATAGTTTCATCAATAAAAGAAGTAATTAGAGCTTCGTCTGCTCCTTTTACACCTATCAGTAATGCCATATCAGAAGAACCTCTTCCTGTTTCCATTTTTGATACTACTGGGGCACTAAAATTATCATCTGAAGGTAAATCGTCTCTTATTTTATCCACTTCTGTTTGTATTTGTACTTGTTTAATATCTGTATCTACTCCATAGTTAAATTCCATTACAACTACAGAGGTTCCAAATGTCGATGTAGTTGATATATTTTTTATACCATCAACATTTAATGCCGCTTCTTCTATTTTGTCAGATATTTGAGTTTTTACATCTCCAGAAGAGGCTCCTGTCCATTTAGTATTTACAACTACTATAGGAATTTCAAAATCAGGGATTAGTTCCTGCTTCATACCTCTCATCCCCATATAACCTGCAAAAACCATGAATATTAAGATCATTGTTGTTGAAACTACCCTTTTAGTTGCAAATTCTGCTACTGTCATTTTATTCTCCTTATTTTCTTATATATTATAAATTATAGACTCTTTTTATTAACTTTACATTAATTACTGAACTTTTCTTACTTTTTCATCTGCTTGTAACACATTTTGACCATCTATTACAAGTTCAGAACCTACATTTAATCCTTCACCAGTTACTGCTGCATAAGTATCATTTTGATTTGATATCTTTATAGGTATTGCAACTGATTTTCCATTTTTTACTACGTACACTATTTGTTGTACACCTCTTATTACTATGGCCTTTTTAGGTATTATTATTCCATCTTCTTGTCCTGTATTTATACTAACTGTTCCATACATTCCACTTCTCAACTTTTTATCAGGATTAGGTATTTTTATTTTTACTATAAATTGTCTTGTAGAAGAGCTTGCAGTTGAAGCAACTTCATAAACTGTCCCCGAAATTTCTTCTCCATTTAGTTCGTCTATTTTTACTTTAGCTTCTGTTCCTACTTTTATCTTTTCAATAATTTTAGGAGAAACTCCCACCTCTAGTTTCATTTCACTTTCATTTACTACTGTAAATAAAGCCTCTTCTGTAGAAACATGTTGATGTTTTTCTAATTTTAAATTAGCTATTGTTCCACTAATGTTTGTTTTTATAACAGATTTACTATTATTATCATTTGCTAAATCTAAATTTGCTCTTGCAGAATCCATTGCTGTTTTAGCACTTAAATACTCTGTTTCAGTAACAAGTCTTTTTGAATATAATTGACTATATTTTTCAAAATTTATTCTTGCTTCGTTGTAACTTGCAGAAGCTGAAAGTACACTTGATCTAGATGATTGATTATCTATAGATATTATAACTTTTCCTGCATTTACAAACTCTCCATTTTTAGCATTTACAACTACTACTTCTCCACTTGCTGTCGCTACATAAGGTACTTCTTCTATTCCTTTTACTGTTCCACTTGCTGTATATCCTAAAGACATTGTATTATTTTCTAAAACTTGTACCTTTACTACTCTTGAATTATCCTCAACAACTTTTTTATTCCCACATGCTATTGAAAATAACAATAATGTCATCATAATCGTTATATATTTTTTACTTAATTTCATTACTTTCCTCCATTTTTATGTTTTTTATACTAATTAATCTAATAATGAACCATATTGTGATACTAAATAATAATAATTTAATCTTGAACTTAGATAATTTGTTCTAGCCTGTCTTAAATTACTCTCTGCTTTCAATAGGTCATTTAATGTTATGAGCCTGTTATTATATCTTTCTGTCTCAAGTTCATAAGTTTCTTCTGATACTTCTACAGCTGTCTTTAAAGCTTCTAAGCTTTTTTCAAGAGACTGTATTTTATAATAAATATTTTTTAAATTTACTTTTAAATTATCTAATACTTGTTCTGCTTGTATTCCTATGGACTCGTGATTTTTTTCAGCATCTTTTACATCAAGCTTTCTTGAACCCCAATCAAATAAATTCCACGAAAAATTAACTCCAATAGCACCATTATAATTTTCAGTTTTTGATAATTCTGATAATTTACTTTGACTTGACAATGTTCCATAAGTTACAGTTCCTGTTATAACAGGTTTTAAATCTGCTTTTTCTATATTAATATTTTCTTTTGCTATTTCTTTACTTTTTAGTGCTATTTGATACTCAGTATTTGATACTTTCAATTTTTCTAAATCTTCTTTAAAATTTACTAAATTAGTAAATTTTTCATTTACTCCAAATGGTACTATTTCTATATCTGAACCCTTCATTCCTATTAAATTCCCTAACGTTTCTTTATTTATCTCTACAGTTGCTTTTTGTGAAATTATATTTGCCTCCATATCTTTAACACTTCTCTCAGATTCTAGCAATTCAGGTCTTGTTACAAGTCTTAATTTATATTTTTCTTTTTGAATTTCATAATTCTTATCAAGAGCTTTTTTTGAAACAGTATATACATCAAGGGTATTTTGTGCGTCATATACATTAATATATGCTTGAACTGTACTTAAAATAATATCTTTTTTTGTTTTTTCTAAATTTAATTCAGCTAAATCAAGACTACTTTTTCCTATTTTTATTCCAGATTGTATACTTCCCCCAGTATATAGTGGTTGAGCTAGTGTCACACTATGAGAATAAGATTGATTTGTTGAAGCTATTTCTTTAAAATATCTATTTGCAGAAGCACTATAAGATACATTAAAAAAGGCATTTTTCCATGCTTTATCCACTTTTATTTTACTTCTTTCTACTTCTATCATTTGAACTTTTATACTCTTATTATTTTTAAAAGCCATTTCTGTTGACCCTTGTATTGTAACTTTTTGTGCAAACGATGATGATATTGAAAACAGGAATGCTAAAATTGCTATTCCAAAATTTCTGTTTTTCATTTTTCCTCCTATTTTTTTAATAATCCATTATGTATAAAATTTACTATTTGGTCTATATCTTCTTTTTTTCTTTCTAAATAGGTCTCTTTATTTCCTATTTTTTCTTCTATTATTTCTACACAAAAATGTTCGTCAATTGATTCTTCTATAAATTTAGATAAAAAGTCTATATTTATAGAGGGATTCTCGTATTTTATTAGTATATTTTCTTTTAAAAATTCTCTACATATAATCTCTATTCTTTCTTTTCCTTCTCTTATATGATTATTTTCCAATAAATTTACCATCTCTTGCAAATTTAATTTATAGAAATTTTTTACAAACAAATTTATTTTGCAACAAATATAGTCTTCTAATATTTTTTTTGGACTTTTGGAAATATCGATCTTATTTAATGCATCTATATACTTAGCGCATAATTTTTTTAATATTTCAATCGAAACTTCCTCTTTAGATTTAAAATAAGTATAAAAACTTCCTTTAGAAATTCCTAAAGCTTTTGTAATATCTTCAACTTTAGTTTCATTATAGCCTTTTTCTTTAAATAATTCTCTACTTTTTTCTATTATATTTCTCTTTTTTTCTTCCTTTAAAGGCATTTTATCCACTCCTATTTCAAAATTTTTTATACGCTACATTTTTGAATTGACTCTCGAGTCATTTAAATATAATAATACCTTTTTCAAATTTTGTCAACCATTTTTTTAAATAAAAATTAATTATTATTATTATTATTTTATTTTAATAAATAAAAAAAAAGATACTATTAATTATTATAGTATCTTTTTATATGTATTTATTTAAAATATTTCGTCATATCATTAAACACTATGAATATCATTAGAGTAAACAATACAATCATTCCTACTAAATGTAGTTTTTCTTCTATTTTTTTATTTATTTTTATTCCAAAAAATTCTGGTATCACAAACAAAAGTCTTCCCCCATCTAGAGCTGGTATTGGTAATAGATTCATAAGACCTATATTTATTGAAAGCAGTATAAATATATTTAGTAATGCTATATACCCAGATGCTTCATAAGCTTGTCCTACCAATTTTGGTAATCCTACAGGTCCTGTAATATCATTTGCTGAAACTTTTCCAGTAATCATCATTTTCAACCCATCAAATGTCATTTTAAAATAGTTTACAAATATTCTAATTGAAATATCAACTTTTTCTAAAAAATTCATTTTCTGTTGCTCTAATTGTACTCCTAATAC
>JAGOZX010000010.1 GCA_018058425.1 Sebaldella sp. | reverse complement strand
TGTAAGTTATGGAGAAAATAATGCAGATGCGAAATGGGTAAGTAATCAAACAAGTATAATAGCTGAGAATGGTGGAAGTATAAAGGTAAATGAGACTTTAACAAATACAGGAGCTATTATAGCAAGTATAAATGATTCATTAAGTATAGATGCAAAAAAACTTGTAACAGAAGATTTAAAAGATTATAATAATAGTGAGAATTATAATATAGGCTTAAGTGGAATAGAACTAAATGGAAAGAATCAAGTTCCACAGACAAGCGTAAGTTATGGAAGTACAGATAAAGAACAGAATACAAATGCAACATTTTCAAATGTAGTGGTAACAGAAAATGGAACAAAGGTAGATTTAGAAGCAAGAGGAATAAATACAGATTTATCAAAAGCTCAAGTAGTTACAAAGGATGAAGTAGTAGAACAAATAGATACAATGTTACATACAGATTTATTGAATACAGAAACAAGAGAAGCATTTGTAGATGGAGTAAAAAAGGCATCTGATGGCATAAAGGATATTGGAAAAGCAATAACTGATGAGAATACAAGCTATGAAAAAGGTAGAACAGGTAGGTATGCTGAATATTATATAGAGACTCACAAAGGAATGGCAGAGTTAATAGATGATCCAGGAAGTAAGAGTGAAGAAGAGATAAAAGCAGAAACAAAAGCATATATAAAGTACATGACAGGAAAAGACGTAGAAGTAATAATAACAGAAACAGGAGAGGGATCTGGATTTATAGATGGTAAACAAAAAGGAAAAGATTTACCAGATGTATTTTTATTAGATCTAAAACAGCTGGCTGATGGCGATGTGAGTGCAGCATTTATATATGGGCATGAAATGAGCCATACAGATGATAATAGAAGAGGAAGAGAAGGGCATCAAGAACTAGAAGCAGATTCACTAGGAAATAGATTAGAAGAACTGTTAGGAGATAAAGGAGAAAGTAAAGGATTTGATTTAGAGGCATGGAAGAATAAAGGAAGCAATGGAAATGCTTTAGCAGATGGAGAAGATTTATTAAATGGTGAGTATGCAGGGATGGATATTGAGAGATATCAAAACCAACAAATGATAGATGAAATGAATGTAGCACCGACACAAAATGCAGCTCAGAATAAAATAGATAAGAAAAAAGGGGAATTAAATAACAAAATAGCTAATTACGAAAAGGGTTGCGGAGGCTCTAGAGCGTCTTCATCAACATGTAAAACTCAAATGTCTAATATAACAACATTAGAGAATGAAATTAATTATTTGAATGGAGTAAAAACAGTAGGAAAAGGAGATGTATTTAATTCAGAGAAAATAAGTAAAAATACTAAACCAAAGCCTCAACCTCAAAAACCAAAACAAAAGCCAGTTGAAGTTACAACAAATACTAAAAAAACTTATACAGAATCAGATATAGAAAAAGAAATGTTAAATAAAGGTTATACAAGAGATCAATATACAATGGAAAAAGATAAAAATGGGAATATAAAGGTAACTTTAGGATTTTGGGAACAATTACCTGATACACCATCATTTGGGAATTCAAATGTAAATGTATCAACAAAGGCATTAGATATATCGTTAGGAGTGGCAGATAAATATTTATTTGCAGATAAAGTATCGGTGACATTTACTCAAGGGCATTTAACAGATACATTCGGACCTATATTATCAGGTAAGATGATTAATAAATTTGGACCAGGTTCTGGGTGGGGTAGTCCAAAAGAAATAGATGAAAGTACTTCTAAAATTGGAATTGAAGAGAGATACAACAATGCAAAAGCTATAGTAAATGATAAAAATACTTTTGAGATAAATGAAAATAAATTTAAATATATTTTTGGAGAAGTAGAAAGTAGCTCTCACAATAAAAGTAGATCTAGACAATTAACAACAGAAATGAAAAAAGTTGGATTGAGAAATGATGAGTTATCAGCAAATATATTGAAAGAGCATTATAACGAAGTAGTCAAAGGAGATAACGTAATAAGAAGCTATTCCGATAAATATGGAAATTTTGAAGTAAGAGAATCTTTATTATTAGGTCCTAATGGGAAAGCAGTTAAATTGGAAACGACTTTCAAAATAGATGATGGAAAAAGAGTTTTTTCAACAGTCATTCCTAAAAATTAAATTAATAAGAAAGGATGGAAATGATAAAAATAGATGAATTAGAACTTTTAGAATTTTTTGAACAAGAATTAGAATATGGCGAAGAAAAATGGGAAATTATTATTAATAAAAAACATGAAGATTTAAAAGTGAGTATTTATATAAATGTATTAGAGGAATATATCACAATCATTATACTAAAGGATGAAAAAATTTTTGTAGAGCTAACAAAAGAAGAAGTTCAAGAGATAACAACTTATCGTTGTAATAACAATAATGGACATAAATTAAAATGCTTATTTAAAAATGATGGGATGATACAAGAACTATCTATAAGCATGAACCCTTTAAAAATTTTTTCTTCAACAATTAAAAAATAAAATTTAAAAAAAGGGGCTGTCTCAAAATGAACTGTACCCCAAAATGGATCGGACCCAAATTTTAGGACAACAAGTGTGAAGAAAAGTGAAGTTGTGAACCGTAAGAGGAGCTGATGAAAAAATCAGCTCTTTTCGCATAATAGAATTTCTCTTAAAATAAAGAAAATAAAAATTAAACCTTGAAAAAATAAAAATCTAAGGTATAATTAAATGTATTTTTATAATAAAAGAATTGATAGACTTAATCTGACACAAAAAATAGGAGGAAAAATGAAAAAAATATTTTTATATTTACTTATAATTTCAATATCAACATTTGCTTGCAAAGATCTAATGAATCCAACTGATCCATATTTTAAAGTGGATAATAAAATATATTATAAAATACCAAGAAATTTATTTTTAGAATTACAAGATGTAGATGTGAGTACTTTTGAAACAATATCCATAACAACTAGCTCTTGCGAGGATAGTGATTACGGAAAAGATAGTAAAAATGTGTATTTTAAAAATTTTAAAATAAAAGGAGCAGATGCTGAAAGTTTTGAAATGTTAGGGCAAGGATATTTTAAAGATAAAAGATATGTGTATTTCCATGGTGAAAGGCTTGAAGATAGCGATTCTCGAAAAGGAGTTAGAATTGTAGATGGTAACGAGGATAAAGAATGTATACCATGGGGTGATGGAGGATGCGTTCTTAATAATGGATTTAAATATTTGAGAGGGAAAAAAATTTTAAAAAATGACAAATAAATTAACATAATTGAAAGTAATATCTGATATAATAAGGTGAATGTAAATACAGGAGGAGTTATGAAAAAAATATTATTATTGGGGCTAATTTTTTTATCAATTATTTCAAATGCTGGGTATGGAGTAATGGTTTTAGATGTAGAAAAATGAACACCAGGTTCTGCATGGAATGGGGATAGCTATGAAGAAATGACAAAGATTGCAATGAAGTATTGTAAAAGTAAAGGTGGGGTGAATTGTAAGGTGATTGTGAAATTTGAAGATGAGTGTAGTACTCTTTCATATTCTAAAGATGAGAAAGTTTATGGAACATCTGTAGGCATGATTAGAGTAAATTCAATTAATAATTCATTATTAGAATGTAAAAATAATGGTGGAACAGGTTGTAAAGTAATCATACATGCTTGTACACTTGATATATCATATTAATTTATTCAATTCTATAAAAGGATAAATTCCTGCTCCCAATAAAACTGCTCTAACATATCACACATCAGTTTCATTATTCAAAATAATTTTAATAATAAAAAAAGAACACTTGATATAATCTTCTAAAAAATTATATTAAGTGTTCAAAGAAAAAGTTATACTTTCTTTTTAGGTATAGATTTAGGTTTTGTATTAGCTTTAGATAAAGAAGAACTTCCAAAAAAAGAACTAGAATTTTTAGAATGCTTGTTATCTTTTGGTACACCTGGAATCTTACTTTCTATCTTATTGCTATTTTGCTTTTTATCAGCCATAAATATTCCTTTCAAATTAAACAATAGTATTAAGTACTATTGAATACATTATATCAATATATGGTCTTTTTTGTCAATTATATTATGACTTACAAAAGTGGCTAGGACTTAAAATATAATTATAATAAGGAGTGAAAAGCAAGAAACTATATTCTTATTAAGAGAAGACTTTTTACAGTAAATTTTACTAAATCATATGAAAATTTTAGAATAGAAGAAAATAGACTAATAGAAGTAAAAGTGAATAAGATATTTATTAGTAATAAAAAACTCCCTGTTAAGGGAGTAAATATACTTTCAAATTTATCAATTTTTACTTTCAATTATATTAAAGTCATAATCAGCTATTTTAGCTGGTCCAATTGATCTTGCAGAGTAAAATATAGAAGTTTCATATGTTTTACCAGCTTCTAATGTGACTGTTGTATTTCGACCAGGATAAGGACTATTTGCTGCCTTCATCTTAAAAAGATAAGTTCCAGGACCTAAGATAATAATATCACCATTAACTTTATATTTTTGATTGTTTATTTCTAGTAGAGTACAGTCAGGAGTTACTTTTAAAGTAACAAATTCTCCTTCTTTCAAACTAGTTGTAGAAGGGTGTATTACTTTAGAATAAGTGAAAATTGATAATGTAAGTATTAAACATATAATTATTTTTTTCATGATTCCTCCAATGTATTGATGATAAATTATATCACGAAATAGGAGTGAATGAAAATAATAAAGTATTCAATTTCAATTATGTTTCTATAGAAAAATAATTTGAAAATACTCATATTATACTCATAATAATTATAAAAAATAAGACTGTTTTTTTATTTTATTCATTAAGAATATTATTATTAATTAATTTAAGAATATAAGAATTCTAGTGCATGAGTTATGGTACCATTAAGACCAAGGTCTTTACTCTCTATTTTTTTGATTAACGGCAGGTGTGCTTTGCTAATAAGTTTTTCGATACGAGAATTAATTAACTTAATTTCTTCATAAGTAATCAGCTTGCAATCAATAAATAAAATTTCTGGATTTAATGTTGGGATTAACCTTAAAATTAATGTGCTTAAAAATTCTATTTTTTCTTCTGAAGTTTTATTCAGTTTTTCTAAAAAGTACTCTTCCATAGTTTCAAAATCTAATTTTTTATCAGACTTTATTAGCTCGCTATCCACAGCAAGATATGAAAATTCACCAACACAGCTGGACATTCCGGTATATAGTTTGTTGTTAATAATAACACTTCCTCCAACAACAGTTTTATTTTCATTTGAGATGTGGATATAAATTAGGTTATCATAATTTTGATATTCTTTTTTATTATGTAGGCTTTTAGCCACTAAATTAAGGTCATTTTCCACTAGTATGGGAATTTCTAACTCTTCTTCTAAATACTCACCTAATTTTTGATCTTTCAATTTTGATGTAAGAGTTGTCTCTAATATTTTACCAGATTTTCCAATTATTCCTGGTATTCCAATAGAAATAAATTTAATATCCTTTTTTAAGTTATTTTCTCTCATATATTTAGAGATAATGTCACAGATCTTTTCTTTTGTTAGATTTTTAGTAGATATAATCCTCTTAAAAGTCTTTTTTTCAATATTACCCACAACATTAGTTACTAAAAAAATAATATTATTTCGAGTAAAAAATACACCAAGAAGTTTTCCAAAAGCTCTATTTAATCTGTAATAAATAGGTGGCTTTCCCTCGGTTCTTCTTCTAGTGGTAGTGTCAATTTCTAGACTTTTTTCATAGATTAGTTCATTAACATACTTATTAACAGTTGGTAAGCTGAAATTCATTAGCTTAGCAATTTGTGGCTTTGTTAACACCTCATGTTTCCTGATAAGATTAATAATTCTTTCTTTATTATTCATTTTTCCCCTTTCCCCTTAAGCTTTTTAAAATATGGGGGTTTATAAAACTTGAATTATAAAAATTTTACTAAAGCTAAGATTTAATATTAAAAATTAAAATTTATATATATAAATTTTATATATTATAACTTATAATCATAGAATATGAAAGAGAGTTGTTATATTCATTGTTATTCGTCATATATGTGTTATAAAATATTCCAGTTTGACGACCATTTGACGACGCTATTTTAAATGTCGTCAAAATAAAATTAAGACAGGATAAATTTAATCCTATCTTAGTTTATCACATTTTATGATATTTTCAAATATTTCTACTGTTTTATTTTTCATCTTTGGGGTTACATGCGAATATATTTGTAAAGTGGTTACAATATTTTTATGTCCTAATCTTTCAGAAATATCTTTTATATTTGCGTCATTTTCAAGTAAAATAGTAGCGTGAGTGTGACGGAGCATGTGAAAATTAAAGTTAATATCTAAATGTTTGCTGACAATTTGTTCAACCCAATATTGTATTGTGCCACTGTTAACAGGGGCGCCATTTTCTTCGCAACATACGAAGTCGTTATTGTTTGAATCCTTATAATAATATTCTTGATAATCTATTTTTAGACGTTCTTGTCGAGTTTTTTCAACTTTAAGATAATCACACAAGGTATTGCCAATTTGTATAGTTCTCAACGAACCTTTACTTTTTGGACTTTCTAAAGTTATTTTACCTTTTCTACATAATATACTATGTGTGATCATAATACTATTATTTTCAAAGTCTACATTTTCCCAAGTAAGTCCAAATACTTCTGATAGTCTCATGCCTGTGTGAAATGCTATCATGAACGCTGACTTATATTTCATTTTTTTGTCGGGTATTATATCTAGTATTTTATTAAATTGTTCAACGGTTATAGTTTCGATTTTTTCTTTTTTTATATTTTTTGGTAACTTTATATATTTTGTATAATTTTCTTTAAGATACATACAAGGAAAAACGGCATAATTTAGAGCCTCTTTAAAAATAGTAAACATTAGTTTAATGGAACCATGCGCCTTGCCTGTCCCAAAACTATCATTTATCCATTGTTGAATTATCAAAGGAGATAGTGCTTTTAACTTGTAGTTTCCAAGAGCTTTTTTAATATGTTTGATATTAATAGCATAACTATCGATAGTGTTTGGCTTACAATTTAATAATACATAATCTTTAAACCAAATATCTAGCATATCGGACAAAGTGATATTGTTTTCATTTACTTGTAAACCGCCATTTTCATACTCATTTATAGCAATTCGAAGAGCCGTCTCGGCTTGTCTTTTAGTGATAAATCCACCTTTGTGCTTCCTCTGACGCTTTCCATTGACCATTCCAGTCTCGAAACTGTATTGCCAAGTGTCCCCTCTTTTTCTTACAGACCCAGCCATTATTATCGTACCTCTTTGATATTGTTTAAATCACTTAAGTCTTTATTATCGTACTTTGCCAAAAATTCATTCAAAGATACCCTTCTTATTTTTTTACTACCTAAAACTATATGTGGAAGTATACCAGTATCGGTCAAAGCTCTTACACGAGGAAGACCACATTTTAGTAATTTTGACACTTCTTTTACTGTTAATAACTCATCTTGTTCTATATTATTCATTATTTTTCACTCCTTTTATAAAAATCTTATTTCTAAATCTAACTTCAAAGCCCATGCTTCATGAAACATAATATTTGTTCTTAACCGCCTAAGGTCTCTATCACTATCGTATTTGGCGACCTCCCAAAGATCAAGTGACATTTGATGTATATCTGCTCTTATTCTCTTAAGTTTTCTTTTTAGCAATTGTCTTTTAATAAATTTATACATTTAATTCTCGTCCTCCTTCTCATAACCATTTAGGTAGATATTTTTCAAATCTATTAACAGCCCACCATAGATCATCTTTTATGTATATTTTTCTACCTCTTTTCTTCTCTGTAGAATCAATATACTTACTATTAAATTTAATATAGCTTCCTTTTTTATCTTTGAAAATTTCTACAAACCACATGAAACCAGTTCTTTCTGAGATTATCAAACTTAATTTTCCATCAAATATCCCTATCCCTGTCATTTTCACATTGTCTTTTAGTTTCATTGTTCTGTACCTCCTTGTCAGTCTCTTCAATTATCTTTAAAAGTCCCTCTATAACGTTTAATCTACCCTCGTCATATATTATAGAATCATAAGGGTGTGGGAAGCCTTGTCGATTAAATTCAATTTTTGCTTTTTCAGAGATTAGGTATTCTTTTAGTTTATCCATTTATTCTTCCTCACTCTCCAATATCTCTTTTATTTTTCTAATCTTATCAATACTCAGATTATTAATTTTGGACCAACTTAATTTCTCAAGTACCTTTGGACGAAGAGTATATAATTCTATAATATCAAGGCACTTTTGCTTTTCTGTGTAAAATCGATTGTTGATGTTATAATCTAAAAAGCTAAGATCGGAAATTAAAACTTTTGTTTGATTGGTAAGCATTAAATACTTGATTCCTATACTTAGTATTTCTTTTTCAATTAATTTAGGCTTTAAATGATGCCTCTCTTGCTTTGTCGTATATAACTTTTGCCCTACTTTAAAATCTGTTTTTTTATACACTATTTCCCTCCTTGTATTCTAATATTATAATTCTTCTTAAATTCTTGATTTAAGCGTCTCATTTCTCTTTTACGACGTGTAACCTGTTTTCTATGTTTAAAGTAACTAGTGCAATGTTTATTCAATGATAACAGCGATATTATAATGACTACATATATGAGTATTAACATTATTATTCACCTTCCTTGAAACCTAATAGTTTTAGAAATTCTATAACTTTAATGACAGTCTTAGCAGTTTCTAAAGTAGAGTAATTAGTCATAAGTTTGAAGAAAATTGTATTATCATCTAAATAATAAGTATGTCTTTCACTTTCATTATCAAAAAAATCAATTAGATCTCCTTCAATAGTTATTGAGTATATCCCTTTTATTTTTTTGAGAAATTTCGTTATCTCTTTTTTCTTATCTTCGAATGTTATTTCTCTTTCATTCATTTCCACCATCTCCTATAATTTTATTTATATTTTTGTTACTTTTTTACTATTATCTTATGTACATCTTTACCAAACTTTTTACTAATACAGCTGTGCCAGATGAACCAAATTTTGCTGTGCTTAGAGTTTTACCAGCGGAGCGACAAACAGCTAATAATATAAGGACCTTCGATAATAAAGAATATTCAAGTATGTCGGTATATATAGTGTATCAATTAGACTTTTATAGTAATAATCAGATAAAAGCAGAAGATATGGCATCAAATATGGCTGAAAGGCTTATCTTTATTAATAGAAATGACTTGATAAGGGCTGGTTTTGGACTATCAGACTACCAAATTGATGTAGAAGACAGGAGTTTAATAGAAAACTCAGAGTTTATATATAGATATGGGTTTGATGTAAATGTGAACTATAAGGTAATAAATGAGAGAGATAACACACCAATTCAGCATGTGAACATTATAATTGGTGATGAAAATAAAGAAATATAGGAGGGTTTGAATGGCAAAATATCAAAGAGACGTAGTAATTAATGTAACAAGACCAAGTAAACCGCTTGTTTATGGCGATTTTACTAAGGTTTTATACTTAACAAATGAGATAGATAAACCGATTAAAAGGTATTCAACACTAGAGGAAGTGGCAACTGATTATACAAAGTTAAGTAAGATGTATAAATCAATGGAAATTGCACTATCTCAAACCGACTTTGATGGAAATGGAATAGCACCAGACTACTGGTTCTGTGGTGGTTTCATAAATACGGTGGGAGCAACGGCAGAAATAGAGTCATTTTTCGATGAGATGGAAGAGTCTGGGTTCTATGGTTTAGCGTTTCCTTTTTATGATCAAAAGATGGCGGAATGGTTGGCATTATATTTAACTAGAGTGGCAAAATTTGCAGTAATGGTCGCGCCTGATGAGACAGCAGTGACTGATAAATTAAAATCATCTGATAGAATCCTGTTTATGTATGAAAATAAAACAGACGGTCCGTTAGACGTATTTGGGATAACCCCTCATACATTTTGGCAAGGACCAGCTGGAAGATGGAAGGATAGACGTATTGTTGGAGTTAGCTCAAGTATTCCTAATAATGTGACATTAGAATCTAAGTTGCTGGAAAAAGGGATAAACGCAACAGTTAATAAAGCGGGATATATAGCTGTGACAAATGGGTCATGGTGTGCTGATGGAATGACACATGCTGACCAAAGAATCAAGATAGACAGTATTGTGCATGATCTAGAAGTTAATTTGCAAAGATTACTTATACAAGAAAAAAACTTGTTTATGGATAGCAGAGGAATATCTAAAGTAGAATCTACAATGGATAGAGTAATGATTAGGAAAGGTAAAGAAAATATATTAGCTGTAGATAATAATGGCAACTATCTATATAAGATCACTGTACCAAATATAGAGGACACAAGCCCGACGACTGGACTTACTACAGATGACTTTATAGATAGAACATTAAGAAATACAAGTGTTAAGTTTACAATTAGCACAGAAATAGAAGTAATTAATGTAACACTAGTATGGCACGATGAACCAATAACGACAGGGGGTAATTAATAATGGGGCATAATTTTTTAAATAAAGCACTAGACATGTCAAAAGTCACTTTAAATGCTAACTTCCCGAGTGTGGGAAATCACGACTTTACCAATATAATAGAGTTGTCATATTCAGGAACAGAAGATACACATACAATGAGTGACCCAGATATTTACAATAATGTAATAACAATAAGAAATGGGGTTACAAAAACAGAGGTAAAGATAAAAACATTTATAGGCTCTGATGATGATATATATTTAGCAAGGGCTATAAATGCAAGTGGTTTGGGAACTCTTACATATATTGACAATCGAACTGATAATAAAGTGAGTGCAAGTGGTGAGGGTGTGTCAGTTCAAAAAGTTGCAGAAAGAACAGCAAACGTCAAAGATACAGAGATCGAATATATATTACAATGTCCAAAATTCACAATAAGAGTATAAAATTAGGAGGAAAAATAGATGGCTAAAGGTACCGAGGAAAAAGTAGTTGATATAAGAAACGAGGATATTTTTCAAATTACAGTAGATGATAAAGGAAGATATGTATTTCCATCATTCACAATGTATGTAGATGAAGAAAATACAGAAGAAATTAAACTAGTTGTACAAAAGACATTGAACTTGGCAAACTATAATACAGCATTATATGCATACATAAACTCAAGTGACCCGAGAGCATTTGGACAAGCAACTTTTAAAAACATGATCGTTTACCCTAAAAAAGCACAAAACATAAGTTTTTGGGATAACGATCCAGAAGCATTGGCTGTGGTGGTGAATGCGATAATCGAGATTATGGGAAAGAAAAAGAAAGAGCTGAAAAGGAACTTGAACTTCAATTTATAAAAGCAGAGAATAGTTATAGTGATGAAATTAGAAAATTGAAGTGGGAGCTTATTATTAAAGATGAAATTAAAGACCCCGCTTCAATTCTAAATCTTGATAACTCTACTTTTTTCGAGTATTTAAAGGCTCGGGAAGAGTTCGGGGAGGTGAAAAAAATAGATGGCTAGTGGGAATGTTTTAACATTAAATATAAATGCCAAGTTCACTGGTAAGTCGGTTGTGTCACAAATTAAAACGGCAATGACAACTACAGGAAAAGCAACCGATGGAGTGAGTAAAGCTATAAAAAAAACTAACTCAAACTTTAATAGTTTTGGTGCAAAGATAAAAAGTACATTAAAGAGTGCGTCAACTTCATTTAATACCTTGAAATCTAAAGTAACGACTAGTTTCCCTGTTCGTGGAATAAATGGAATGATACAAAAATTAAAAGAGATGAGACAAAATGCCAACAAAGGTGGACAAGGTTTTGATTTTTTAAAAAGTAAATTGATAGGCATAGGCACCACCATAGCGGGTATTTTTGCAGTTGCTAAAGCAGTTGATTTTACAAAAGATACAATAAAACAAGCATCTGATTTACAAGAAACAAACAATAAGTTTGATGTTGTAATGGGCGATAATTCTAAGAGGGTAGACGAATGGGCTAAAAAATATTCGTTAACCATGGGGCAATCATACAGTAACACTAAAACTTACATGGCAGATATACAAAATTTATTTGTTGGGTTTGGTATAGATAGAAAAGCAGCTGCTGATTTGTCAATGGAATCATTACAATTTGCAAATGACTTAGCGTCTTTTAACAACTTAGCAAAAGAACAAGCCCAGTATTATATGTCCAAAGCTCTATTGGGGGAAGCGGAATCTGCAAAAATGCTAGGGGCAGTATTTAATGAGATCGAATTTAATAAGACGGCAAACGCCATGGGACTCGGCAATTATAATCGAAGTATGGACGAAGCTACTAAAATACAAATACGATATCAAACTATATTACGACAAAATAAAGACGCTGTGGGCGATGTGGCTAGGTCGCAAGGGACTTATGTAGCTTCTGTTGATAGATTTAACTCTGTTATGGAAGTTTTAAAAGTAACCATAGGGGCTGAATTACTACCTATTGCTACTAAGTTTTTTGAGATGATAAGTGGAGGATTGGGTAGTTTTTTAGGAGATACGTCTAAGCTAGACGCATTCAGAACAAGTCTGCAAGGCATAAAAAAAGAAATGAAAGACGCGTTTAGTTCCGAAGATGTGCAAACGACACTTTCTAATATGAAAGCCGGTTTTTCTAGCTTTGGAACATCGTTTAAAATAGGTGATTTGTTTGGCGATATGAAAGCGGGAGCGAGTAATGCCTTTAGTGGGGTAATGAATGTGTTCTCAAAGCTCGATTTTAAAAGCTTTGGTGCTAATATGGGGAGTGGTTTAAATTCACTAAAGCAAGCATTTGGAACACTGGGGAAGATCATAGGAGACGTATTAGGTAAAGTCGATTGGAATGGGGTACTACAAGGTGCGGGACTATTATTTAATGTGATTAGTAAAGTTATAAATATATTAGTACAAGTGCTAGGACCAATTATCAAAGTAGTGTTAGGTGGCATGGTCACAGCGTTTAATCAAACTGTACAGATAATTAATGTAATATTGACAGTTGTTAAAGTAGTGTTTAGTGCAATAGGTAGCTACTTGAACTGGGCTAAGTCCGTATGGATTGGAGTTTGGAATGCAATTTCAAGCTTTTTCTCGGGAGTATGGGCGACTATAAAGTCCGTAGTTAGCATAGCCATATTCATGGTTTGCTATAAGTTTAATGAGATTAGAGCGAAAGCTGGTGAAGTGATAAGCGGAGTTAAACAATTCTTTGTTGATGGGTTTAACACTGCCAAAACAACCGTGGCGGGTGCTATAGATGGAATAAAAACCAAAATTGGTGAAATTATAGCCAAGGTTGGTGAAATAGTCACAAAGGTAAAAGAAGCTTTTAGCCCATCTAACTGGAAGTTACCAGATATAAAATTACCGAATTTGTTCGGTGGGGCAGATGGTAGATGGACAGGGGATAAGAGTTATAAAGGCGGTACTACATGGGTTGGAGAGCGTGGTAAAGAGTTAATACAACAGCCCGGTCAACTTCCTTTTGTGGCTAATAATCCTATGTTGATGAACCTTAAAGCTGGAACTAAAATATTAAATAACACTGACACTAGATCAATGCTTAAAAGTAAAGCTGAAACTTATAAAGATAAATTTAAAGAAAGTCGAGCTGGAAAGTTATTAAGTAATGTGACAGGGACAACTAAAAATACAAATAACAGTACATCGACTACAACAACTACATCTAATGATAAAACAGATAATAGAGTGATAAATAATAAGCCTGTCATAAATGTAACAATAAATAATTATTCAAATACAGACATAAGGGCAGAAGTAGAGAAAGTCTTTAATGACATAATAGAAAAAATGTTGATATTAAAAGGGGAGATTGATTAATGGATATAAAAAATAGTGCAAATAGTTTGTACAATTCAATTGACAATCTCTCTATCAAATATTTGGGGGATAATATAAAAGGTTTTTTATTAAATGATGTTAAGTCAAATATGAAGTCCTATATAGATGATGTTCGACTAGAGTGGTGTACGATTACTACAGATACAAGATCATCACAATTAAAAACAAAGACATTGGAGAATAAAGACTCAACTCTAATAACTTCAAATACAGCACATGAAAATAGAAAAATATCACTTGATGTAAAGTTCTCATTTGAGAATGAATTAAGACTTGAACTATACGAGACTTTAATAGAAAAATGGAAATATAAAGAACTTGTGACTTTTTCTGGTCCCGACTACATAGAAAACTTACAAATTACAGGGATATCGAGTCCTTTAGTAAATATAGACGACTTATCATTTACAATGGATCTTGAAGAAATAGAGTTTGCTACTATTAAACATGAAAGTGATCTTGATACATCATTACAAACGCAACTTAAAACACCAACTAAAGGTGGATTACAAGGGACTAGCAAAAGCCCAATAAATGTACCAAAAGGGGCTATAGTATGAGAATAAATGTTGATGTTAATAAAATACCTTACGAATTTAAACTAAAATGTATAGATAGAATATTTATATTAAATTTTAAACACTTTATTTCTGATAATAGTATATATATAGACTTAATAGATGAAGATGGGGATTATCAACTTGAAAATGAGAAGTTGATATTTGGGAGAGCAATAGGGTTTTATATACAAAAAGATGACCAAAATAATATAAATCCATATATGCAACAAGCTTATATAATACCCCTTAATGAACATAATAACCCCTGTAGAATTACATTAGAAACTCTTGGTAAGTCTGTATTTCTTGAATATTTCGAAATAAACCAAAATGGGGAGTTTATAAATGAATAACTACAGACCAGATAAGAGTTTGAGAAATGAAAAGACTTATATAATAATTCAAACTACAGATGAGGAATTAAATTTTATTAGTCCACAAGACCCAACTTTCACAATTGAAAATTACATAAATGGTTTAGATATTAAGTGGACTTATAAAGACAATGATGACAAACCAGCTGATTTTGATATAGAAATACAAGGCTTAAGTCGTGACACTTCCAATAAAATAAAGTTAAAAGATAATGTGATAATAAATGCTGGTTATGGTGATAATCTTTTCCAAATATGCACAGGATTTGTGATAAAAAAAGAATATGATCGGGGAACTTTAAAGTTAAACTGTTCTGAATTAGCTGTCACATTTAATAAAGTAGTCAGTTGTTCATATGAACCAAACATCACAGGTTCACAGATTATACAAGACCTTGCTAATAGAATTGGCTTTCACATAAAACAAATTGATTTATTGGAAGATTTAATATATAGCACAGGCGAGAGCATTCACGGGCATGGTTTGAAAGAACTAGAAAATATTGTAAAAGACTGTTCAAGTAAAATTAATATAAAGACAGACTTAATATATATATATCATGATGAGATAGTGACAGAAGGTAAATTGATATTAGACTACACGAGTGGGCTATTAGAAGAGCCAAAAAGTCAAAATATACCCGAGATAAAAATAGAAGATAAAAAGAAAGAATCAAAGAAAGAATCAAAAAAAGGGGGTTCAAGTGGCAAAGACGGAAAGAACAAAAAAAAGTCAGAAAGAGCAACAAAAAAAAGGAAGTGAGAAGACCCCCGACAAGGCTGACAAAAAGGACGAGAAACCAAAATTTGATTACGAGATCAAGTGTTTGCTACTTGATATAAATAAAGGTGATGTAATTAAAGTAGTGGCTGATACATTTGAGGGAGATGTAAAAGTAATGGCTATAGATATATCAGACTTTGAGATGACTCTAAAAACTAAAGTCCTAAATGAGGTGACAAAATAATGGAAAACTTAGATAAATTACTTACTGGGGCAATTAATAAAATTCAAACATGTTTACCAGCCAAAGTGGATAAAGTACATGATATGGGCTTTGTCGACGCTACGCCAGTGTGTGAAAGCAAAGGGATTCAACTTCCAAGGATTAATAAAATACCATTGATGTTTTTTGGCAATCAGTCGTTTAATATAAAAATGAGTGTAAGTGTTGGGGATATAGTATTGATTTTGATACCTTCTCAAGATATCACAAGCTGGGTAACATCAGAAAGTATCACACCCAATAGCGATAAAAGACATAATTTAAATAACGCTATAGCTTTGCCAGTATGGTTGCCAACGGATATTACCCCTAGTCAGATACCGCAAGAGTTAGTAATAAATGGCTCTGGAACATGGACAGGTGACATAGTCATAAATGGAAATGTGACTATAAATGGTACTTCTACGGCAACAGATCACATAAGTAGTGGAATAAGTGGTAAAGATCACTTACATACAGGAGTCACTAAAGGTGGGGCTAAGACAGAGAAACCAGAGGGGTGACGACAAAATGGATATTAAACTAATAAGCAGTACGGGAGATATATATTTAAATGACAAATTAGATATTGAGTTCTACAACGAAGAGGAAAACGATCTTGAGATTATTCAACAAATAATAACTATGTTGAATATAAGGCAGGGAGAACTGAAATATAATATAAATTATGGTCTCTCTTGGAAAATACTATTTGAGGGACATGGTAATAATATAAATCAGATAACAGAACATGTCAGAAATCAAATAAGGAAATATTTTAAAAATGAGATAACTAGTTTGAACATAGAAAGGTCATGGAGTGGTGAGTATATGAGGGAATTATCCCTAAATATTAATTTAACTTTATGGAATAACAGATCATACCTATTGGAAGGGGTGAATATATTTGGCTAGAATAGAAGTTAATACACTAGCAGAGAATCAAAATATAATGTTTGATGAATTTAGAAAGCTCTTAGGTGATAAAGTAACAAATGACCCTCGAAGTGCTTTGTATATGTTGCTTTTTCCAATTTCATTATTAGCAAGACATAAAAATGAAAAAATTCAAACCTTAGCGGATAAGATGAACGTAACAAAGTGCGAAGGGTCAGAGCTTGACGACATACTAAATAGTAACTTAAGTTTCCCTCGTAAAAACCCCAACTATGCTACTGTTTTTATAACCTTACGAGGTGGTTTAGGGGTTCAGTTGTATGCTGGTGATTTGATTATAGAAGCAAAAGACGGCACACAATACACTCTTATTGAGGACGGGATTTTAAATAATTCGGGTAAATTTAAATTTGAGTGTAATATGTTCGGAATCATTGGAAATAAAGAAGCTGGTGAGATAATAAAATTTGTGAAAATTAAATCGGGAATATACGACTTGCTCAATGACACACAGTCTGCGGGAGGGCAAGAGGAAGAAACAGACAACGAATATCTACAGCGTTGGTATTTATCAAAGAAAGATGGTGCTTGGAATATTGACGCAATACAGTCTGCGTTACTAAAATTAAATGGCGTTTCAAGTGTCTTTGTTGATGAAAATCATGAAAATACAAAAGTTAATGACATGGACCCTAAATCAATTCTCATAGTCGTTGCTGGGGGAGATGCTGACGAAATAGCCCAGACTATTTGGCTTAAGAAAGATCAGTCAATAGCAACTATGGGAGATATACAAAAGACAGTTTTAGATAATCAAGGTAATTTACGAGAGATTAATTTTTATAGACCTTCAAAAATTGATATAGAATATAAAATAGATTTTAAACTTGTTGATGGTAATACTATCACAAGTACCGATTTAAATAAGTTAGTTGAAAATTATATAAACAATATTCAACTTGCTGGATATCTAACATCTTATGATTGTGAAAGTAATTATATTAGAGTTGTGTATGATAATACTAAATTGCTAAATATAGATGTTTATTTTAAAAGAAAAGAAGACACAGAATATAGCAAAGTTCTAAAATTAAAGTACAACGAGGTGGCAAATGCAGTTAATAGTCAATAATAACTATGATTTTATGTTAAGTTATTTACCTCATTATTTAAGTAAAAATATAAGAATACAAGCATTGTTTAAAGCGATATCTTTAGTGTTTGATGATATGGATAATAATTTGTCTAAACTTGACCGAATGTGGCTCGTAGATGAAGCAAATGGGGAGTTTTTAGATGACCTAGGTACTTTAGTTGGGGAACAAAGAAATAAGTCGAATGATGAAGCATTTAGAAAGAGAATTAAACTTGCTTTTAGATTAACAAACTTTGTACCTCATTTAAATAACTTACTAGACATCTGTAAATTCTACACTGGATTGAACCCAGAGGTACGAGAAGGTTGGGCAGTTGATGGAGAACCAGCGCGATACGATGTTGATTTTATAGGAAACAGTGACTACAATTTTGACCTTATTAATGATCTTGATTTAGACAAGATCGCTGGTGCTGGTGTGAAGATAAATACTAGAAAATGCATTGATAATTATAAATTGAAAAGATATTCCGCAAGTCTTAATGCGGGAGGTCGAGGGTTAAGAAGAGGGATAAAAAGAGAGCCAATATGTGATTTTATTTATACTACATCTAAGTATTCAGCTTCGTTTAATGCGTCTGGAACTTCTATAAATAAAAATACAAAAATAGTGGGAGGTAAAAAGTGAGTAAAATAATTAATATAATAGATGAACAGTTAGAGTATCCTAACGATTATTCAGTAGTTCCAAGCGCCCGTGGGTCAAATATAAATACAATATTACTTGAATCGGGGAAGAATAATTTAGACGTGGCTACTGTTATAGATCGTACATTGCTACATGAAATACAAAAAAATGGTGTCTATAATATACTAACATGGCACAGTACATTGAACCAAGTTGATTATTATACATGTGAATTAGATGGATTAATTGACTTTGGTATATTTCAAGGACTCAAGATAAAAGTAGAGATTGATAAAGTTAATGACTATGATCAACCAAAATTAAAACTAAATGGAATTGATTATGCTTTAATTTATAAAGCAAATACAGAGTTTCAACCGATTCTTGCTAAAATGTTAACAGAAAAGCAAGTATACAATATGACATTTAATGGCGCACAATTTGTAGTCGAAAATTCAACATTACCAGCAACTAAAGACAGTTCGGGAATTATGAGTATAACAGATGTTCGAAAAGAAATAGGTGAAATAACAGGTTATCCCTTTAGTCAAGATTTTGGAACAACATTAACAACAGCAACAGCAGGAAATTTATATATTTACGATACTGGAACAAGTAAAACGGCATATTTGTGTATAAATAACACAAGTAGTCCAACAGGGATATTATCCCCTAATTCTAATTTTATAGAGTTCACAATTGCGGTATTAGGAACAAAGGCAGATTTATTATTTGATGGAAACTTGGTATTAGGAACACAGGCTTCACCAACGGCATTAATAACAAATCTGAATTTATATAAATACAAATTCATATGCATAGTAAATTACATGGGGAATGTTTTATATTCGAATGTAGAAGTCATACCGGTTTCATATATTACACGAGGATTACAGTACCACACTTCTAACTGGTCAGATCAAAGTATGTCCTATTATTATAGACCAGTAGACAAGAGTTTCTTGGGTTTTAAAAGAAATAGTTTAGGAACAGTATCATATATTTTGGGGATATATTAGGAGGGTTAAATGAAAATAAAAGTTGTAACAGATGAAAATGGCTTTTTAATTGGTTATGCTCAGATAGGTGGTGATCCCGACTGGTTAGAAATAGAAATAACTAACGAAATGTTTGAAGACTTGAAAGAAAACTATAATAGTTACTATATTGATAATAAAGAATTAATAAAGCAGAGTGAAAAACCAAATAGTTTTAGTCTTTGGGATTCCAAAAAGAATAAATGGAACTATGATAAGCAACTTGAAATATCATTCGTTAATGCTGAAATTTTGTGGACAGAAACGGAGTTAAATACTTTGTACGATACTTTAGATAAAGCAGTAGCGAGAAAATTAAAAGCTTTAATTAGCGATACTCAAAGTAAAATAGATATTTTAGATAAAGAAAGAGATGATTTAAACGCAAGATTAGAAGAATTGGAGGGATAGTTTGATTATATTTGATAAGATATTTGACTATTTATTGGACGTCGAGGGCGGGTATAGTAATAGTAAATACGATAAAGGTGGTAAGACCACATGGGGAATTACAGAGGAAAGAGCCAGACAATGTGGATATAAAGGGGATATGAGATACTTAAGTAAAGAAATTGCAAAAGATATTTATAGAAAAAAATATTACTTGAGTAATAACATAGATAAAATTAAAGACGATAGGGTCGCCTTAAGTATATGCGACTGGCTTGTCAACAGTGGAACATGGGGAACTAAAAAAGCCCAAAGAACTGTTAACGAAATACTTGGCAAACAAGTACTAGTTGAAGATGGAATAATCGGAGTTAATTCAATAAAATATATAAACCAAGTAAATGCTGATGATTTTTTAAAAGTATATCATGCATTACAAAGAAAGTATTATCATGATATTGCAAAAGGCAATCAAATTAAAAATTTACAAGGTTGGTTAAACAGAGTTACGAAGAAAGAAAAATATATAAAAAATAATTTTTAGGAGATGATTTAACATGACAATAGTTTATATAGTAACAATAGTAGTAGCATTAATTTTAGTAGGTTTATCATTCACAAAGTTTTGGACAGATTCAAAAGTAAGAATATATATCCAAATGGGAATTGATTTTGCAAACACAGTAGGCGGAACAAATAGAGATAAATTAGTAAGAGCTGTGACTTATATAGAAAATAAAATATTAAATAAAGTTCCTGTAGCATTTAGACCCATGGTTGATTTTATGATAAATGCTGAAAAAATAGCGACATTAGTAGAGAGACAGTTGACATCTAATAAAACTATAAAAAAGTACATATAATGTGGGAACAAATAAACGTAGATGACGTAGACAGATTATCAAAAATAGCAGTTCGGGACGGTACAGCAACATTAATAGCTGTTACTTTTATATTCTGCATGGTTCCGATCTTGTACTTTGGTTTTAAAGCTATATTAAAACAGTTAAATGAAATAAAGAAAAATGCGAAAGGTTTTATTTCCGACGAAGCTTTAAAAGATGTTCTTGAGATATTTATATCTGATATTAGAAATCAAATACAGAGTTTCATTTATTATAAAATAGAAAAAAATCATATTGCTGACAATTACGTATACACACAAGTGGAGATGACAAATCAGATTCACGCAAGAATAAATGAAAAACGTGAAGTATTGCTTCAAATAACAACATACAATAATATAAATCAGTTTAGAAGTATTACAACAAAAAATCTAACATATCATGTAAATTTGATAAAAGATTCCTTTGTGGAAGAATTATCACATGATAAAATAAATTATAATGAGTTAAAAAATTCAACAAATAAACAATTAGAATTATTTGAACTAGAAACAATAAACCAAATAAATAAATTATTTTAATACCAGTTAAGAGCTATACTATATAGCTCTTTTTTATGTGAAAGGTCAACAATTACGGTGTAAATTAATCTTGACTTTTTTAGTAGGGAATGATACCATCGAGGTGGATAGTTCACTTTAGGGGTGAGTGGGATAGTTACTTTAAATATTGTAGACATAGTAAATTTTTTGAAAGAAAATAAGTTATATTTTGTTAAAGAGTCTTTTTTGTTAGTAGATAGTAATAATAAACAATGTGTTATTAAAACAGATATTATATTGCAAAAAGTTAATAATAAAATTATTACAATGCCCAAAAATCTTTAGATTTTATATTTAGGAATAATATTAATACTGTGAATATATCCGTTAAGAGCGTAAAGCTCTTAAATAACAAATTATATTTTAGGGAACTTTAGGAGTTTTAAGAAGAAAGAGTAATTAGGTTACTCTTTTTTTATTTGACAAAAGAGTAAAATATAGTATACTTATATTAACTAAAATTTAAGGAGGTCATGAAGTGGATTATGAATTAGAAATAAAAAAACTAGTAACAACTAGCGAAAATATGACGAATGGAATTGAAAGTGATATTAAAAAATTCAATATTGAATTTAGAGATGAAACTGTAAAAATAGTTAAAAAGGGTTTGGAAAAATTATTTAGGACCAAGTTAGGTATAATTGAAAAGTTAGAATCAGATGGTAAATTTGAACAAATGAAGTTAGAAATTAAAGGTGCTATTGATGAAATAGAAACTGGGAGTGATTTTTTGGAGAGTTTGGAGACAACCTTACGTTCAGATGATGAAGATAAAGTTACTCTTTATGAATTATTCAAAATCACCATGCCAGTTTCTTTATTATCAACTCTGCACACAAATGGCATTATCTCAAATGAATCAGAATGGCCTAATATGTTTGATCAAGCTTCATATTCTCAGAACATTCGAGGGTTAAAAAAAGGTATATCACAAAAAATAATAGTAATAAAGAGAAATGACCACAGCATAAAAATGTTAACTAATCAAATGAAGGAAAATAATATAATTACTGAAAAATTTGGAGATATGTTTGAATAATAAAAGGGCTAATTAAAGCCCTTTTATTATCTCACATATTCAGTTAAATTTTTATAATAACTTGCTTCTTTTCCAGCAAATGTCATTTTCTCTTTATAATAGTCACTTATAGCAAGCATACTATTTTTAAGCTGTTCTTTTAACTCAAATAGCTTACGATCTGGTGCGTTTTCATTTAAAAAGTAATCGGCCAGTACATCTTTAGCATGTAACTGATAGTCAATTAGCTTACGAGCCAGTTCATTATTTTCATTAAACATCTTAGGTGTTATGCTGATCTTAGCTAACCAAATTGGCAGATATGTGATATCTAGTCCAATGGTTGAATTATTAAGGTCAAATACCCCTGCTTTAAATTTAAAGCACCCCTCTAATAGTAGAAAATCAAACCGTACTTTTTGAATTTGTCGATCGGTCATTGCTTTATTCATGCCTATATTTTTACATATTTGGTTCACACCAATATAAATTTTATCGTTCACTTTAATAGCTGTTATATCGTCATTGTGAAATTCGATAGTTTTTTTAATTAAATTCATTTGTAACCTCCTAAAAATCTAAGTTTGTTTTAAAGCTTTAAATTTAAAGCTATTGATTTTTAGAGCCTTTTTTGATATAATAATATTGGTGGATATATTATATCTTTTAGGCTCTTGTTCTATACAAGGGTCTTTTTTTATTTACCATCTAAATTTAATTGTATTTCGCCTTTTAAAAATTTGTCAATTAACTTTTCTAAAATATCATTGACATCAACATTGTTTTGAATAGCTTCAATTTTTAGTTGCTTAATTAAATTTTCTTCGATAGTAGTCTTAAACCCAACTCTCAAAAAATCACCTCTCGATCTTATGATTATCATAACTTATGATCGTGAGATTGTCAAGAAAAATTTTCATAATCTTACAAAGTCAATGTTTAAAGCCTCCTTTAAATTTGAAGGAGGGGTACTCCTAAATTTGAGAGTTACTATTTATAGACTTTTGAACAAATAAAAAGACACCTATAAAGGTGTCAAATAATTAATTGTTACAGTCTATATCTGTAAGGTCTCCCGTTTCAATATCTTGTGTCGCACTGCATGAGTTTAAGACTAAGGCACCAAAGCCGTTCTTACCTCTGAAACTTTGAACAACATAAATAGTTTTTTTATCTTTATTTATCCTGTACTTAGTTTCATCGTGCTTATAACTTTTTGGATCATTCATACTTTTTTTTATGAATTTTGTTAATTGATTATTTGAACCATCGTATGCTGTATAAAATAAACTAGCTACCTTTTTTTCAAGTTCTTCATTGGCTTTAGCTTCTAATTGTTTTTGTTTTTCCAATTCTGCTTGTTTTCTTTTTTCGGTAATTGTAGCATAGTTTTGTTTAACGTATGCATTTAAATTTTTATTTGTAGTCGTATTTAAAACACCGTTTGACATGTATTGCTTCACTAATGTATCATTTTTACTTTCTTGTAATTCTTTTTCTGACATTTTTGAAATTGCAATGTTAAAAAAATCAGTATTATTAATTTTGTTTAGTTCATTTAATAATGCTTCTGAATTATTACCTGTCTTTGTTATTGATATTGACTTATTTAATAATTCTTTAGCTTCATCAAGTTTATTTTCTGATATTTTTTGTTTTGCTTCTTCGAATAATTTCAAAGCTTCCTTTTGACCCATTTGTTGGTCTTTCTTCACTTCCTCTTTAACATCAACCTTATTATTTTCAACACTTGCTGTAACCTTCTTACTTTCGTTATTAGTTCCCACGACACTAGTAACACACCCAGTAATCCATACCAACGCCCAAACAATCGCTACTTTCTTAACAAGTCCAAAAGCCCCAACCTTATCCTTATTTCTAAGTGCTTGAATCAATAACACTATGAAAATAATAAATAAAATAAAAGCTACAAAGTTTAATAACATTCCAATTACAAACATTTCTCATTACCTCCTAATATTTTTTAATACTCTGACAACTGACTACATTTTGACAACATGCATAATGTACTTGAAATGATTAGAAAATTTTAAAATAATCATAAAATACATATTTTTGTATATAACACATGGGTTTGAGTAATGTCTAAAAACTCAGAAATACTTTAATAAACGAGTTTAGACAAAGCTGTTAATTATAACTTATAAACTAATAAAAATCAAATATAATAGAACATTAAGTAAATTTTTTACAAGTATTTTTTATTGTAAAAAATGTATAAATATTAAGTATTAAATTAAAAAGCTAAAAGCATAAACAACAAGTACAGAAATTAGGATATTAATACCTAAATTTACTTTTTTATATGCCAGAAAAAATGCAACAAGAGTGCCAATTAGAGCAGTTTTTACATTACCTGTGGATACAAAGATATCTGGGAATATTAACGAGGTTAATGCTGCAAAAGGTAAAGCTTTAAAGAAGATTCTTACTTTAGGTGAAGAGGTATCTATTTTTATAAATAAAGGAAAAAGTTTAAGAAAAATAGTAACTCCTGATAAAATAAGAATTATAAAAAAGATTTTTTTATCATCCATTTTTTTCCTCCTCTTCTTTATAAAATAACTGAGAATAAATGAGGGTTGCCAATAGTATTGACAGAGTTATTTTCCAGCCATTTGATAAATTCTTTATTACAGGAACATAATAAAAAATAAGTTTTATAAAAATAGTTAATAAAACAATTCGTAAGTATTTTATTTCATTTTTCAATGATGGAACTAGAAGACCTAAAAATAAAGCATATAATATTATATTCAAACTATTTGATAAATTCATAGGTAAGATACCGCCAAATAATGAACCGGCAAGTGTTCCAAAGCCAAAAGAAAGATAAGGCAAGGTATTCAGACCTAACATGAAAAATGGATTGTTATTAGAGTAAAATGATAAATATGAAATTGTCTCATCTGTAAGTCCAATTCCTATTAAAGCTTTAAACTTTTTGGAAGCAGTATTATTTAGTTTTTGATATATTAGTAAATTAAGTAGTGAGTATCTAGAATTTAAGATTGCTACTGCAACAATAATTTCAACTAATCTAGAAGTACCGTCGAACATCAATTTAGTACTAATGAATTGTGATGCTCCTGCATAATTTACTAAAGACATAAAAAATGATAAAAATGGATTCATACCAAAATTTTTGGATAAAATCCCAAATGAAATTCCTAGAGGTATATAGCCAATGGCAATACTGCTGCCTGTTAGAAATCCTTGTTTATAATTTTTAAAATTAGTAGTTGACATATAACTCCTTTCGCATTAAAATCTATATGTTAATATTATAAAGGATTTGGTGATAAAATGAAAAGGATTTTTTTATTTATACTAATAATAATAAGTATAATATCATGTGAAAAAGGGGAAAAAACTGTAAAGGTTCCACAATTTTTAGTTAATAAAGCAATTGCTAAAAAATTTCCTATTGAGAAAAATTTAGTACTTGCAAGAGCAGTTATTAGTGATCCTAAAGTAAGTTTTAGTGGTGACAGACTAGTTATGAATTTAAGTTATAAAATGTCTTTGATGGGTGAAAAATTAGAGGGGAAAACTAAAGTGAGTAGTAAAGTATCATTTAATCAAGATACGAGAGAAGTTTACTTGGATGACCTATTAATAGACGAAATCAAAAATAATGATGGGACATTAGTTGAAAAAGGAAAAGTCTATGACATTTTAAATGAGTTACTAGCTAATTATATAGCAAAAAAACCAGTTTATGAAATGGAAGAAAAGTATAAAGATTATGAAATAAAAGATATAAAGATAGAAAAAGGCGGTCTTTATGTTACAGTAAAAGACTAAAAAATAAGGACTGTCTCAAATATTGAAGACAGTCCTTATTTTATTTAAACTTATTATAACATCTAAAACTTAAATCAGTTTAAGATTCTCATATCAAAAACTATTCAAAATGACAAATTACATAGAATTTAGCCATTCTTGTAACAACCTCTTTTAATTAATTTAAAAATTAGATTTTAGAAAAAAAACTTTAGTTTCTCATCAGGTTCTTTTTTACCAAAGATTGATCCTAATATAAAAAATATTACTGATATTAGGATGGCTGGAATTATTTGATGAGTTTTATATATTGTTATATTCTCATAAGATAAATATATAAAAGAAATAACTCCTGTAAGCATGGATAAAATGGCACCTGTAGAATTAGCTTTTTTCCAGTATAATCCAAATAAAACAGGGCATAAGAAAGAAGCTTCTAGACCGCCAAAAGCAAATAAATTAATATAAACTAAGAGTTTTGGAGGATTTAATGATAAAGAAAAAACGATTATTCCAATTAAAAAAGTAGTAAATAAACTAATTCTTTTTAATTTTTTTTCTTCTGGTTTCTTATCTTTCACTATATAATTTATGTAAATATCTTTTACAATAGAGGCAGAAGCTAGAATAAGCATAGCATCAATTGTAGACATAATAGCTGCAAGAGGGCCGCCTATAAAAACTCCAACTAAAATTGGATTTAAGACTTTTAAGCTTATAGTAGGTATAAGTTTATCTCCAATGTCTAAATTTGGCATTAGAGGAATACTCATGACACCTATAAGATGAGTTAATATCATAAGAGCTCCAACTACCAGAGTACCTATAATCATACCATTATGCATAGATTTTGAATCTTTGAAACCCATACATTTTACAGTAGTTTGGGGAAGTCCTAAAATAGCTACACCTACTAAAATCCAAAATGATAGCAGAAAAGGTATAGGAAGATTTCCACCAGAGTCAGGTCTTAATAAGTTAGGATTAATTTCGGCAATATTTCTCATAATATTTTCCATTCCTCCGCCTATATTATTTAGACGTACCACTAAACACACTGCTGCAATAAGCATAATAACACCTTGAATAGCGTCTGTTAAAGCAATAGTTCTAAAGCCTCCAAATGTAGTGTATAAAATAACTATAAAACAAAATATAATTAAGCCGGTAGTATAATCAAATCCAGTTATTGTTTCAAGTAGTCTGGCTCCACCAATAAATTGAGCAACCATAGAAGCTGAAAAAAATATAAGTGTTAAGACAGCACCAGAAATTACTACAAGATTACTGCTATATCTAGCCCTTAAATAATCTACTATTGTGATCCCATTAATTTTTCTAGATATAATAGCTAATTTTTTTCCTAGAACACCTAATGTTAAAAAAGCTGTGGGAGTTTGTATACATGCAAGAAGTACCCAGCCTAGTCCTAACTCATAAGCAATAGCAGGACCTCCAATAAACGAACTTGCACTAACATAACTAGCGATAATTGTCATTGCAAGAACAAAACCACCCATACTTCTACTTCCAATATAGTATTCTTCCATAAAAGTTAGCTTTGATTTACGTTCAAACATTTTTACGCTATATGCTATGAAAATCATCAAAAGAAGATAAATTATTAAAGGTACTAATATCATAAGTTTATTATCCATTTTCTTTTTCCTCCTCTATAACATCTTCATCATCTTCAAATCCACCATCTAATGGAATTTCTTTAAAGAAAAATTTTACTGCTAAGTATACTAAAGTAGAAAAAACAAAAAAACCTAAAATACATGAGTAAAAAAACCAATCTGGAAAGCCAAAAATATAAGTATAATCTTTTACATCCTTCTGACCAAGTCCAAATGCAAATAAAAACCACCATAAAAAATAAAAAATATATAAAGCACAAGTAATAAAAACTTCTTTATTTATTTGTTTCCTAATCTCTTTTTTCAAAAGACACCTCCTAGTAGATATTGATGTTTACATGATTATATACTTATTTTGACCTAATTACAAGTTCTTGAAAATAATAGATGAAATATAGTATAATAATATAAAAGTAATTAATTTCAGAAAGGATCAGCTATGAAAAATATTTTAATAGGAGTAAGTGGAGGAATTGCAGCATATAAAGTGACAAGTATAGTTTCAAGCCTAAGAAAAAAAGGGCATAGCATAAAAGTTATAATGACTGAAAATGCCACAAAAATAATAAGCCCTCTGGCTTTCGAATCACTATCTAAAAATAATGTAATGGTAGATATGTGGGAAAAAAACTTTAATGTCAATGTAGAGCATGTTTCTCTTGCTGACTGGGCTGATATAGTGGTGGTAGTGCCAGCTACATTTAATATAGTTGGGAAAGTAGCAAATGGAATTGCAGATGATATGTTGTCTACAGTAATTTCAGCTGTTAGAAAGCCAGTATATTTTGCACTTGCCATGAATGTAAATATGTATGGAAATCCTATTTTAGGAGAAAATATAGAAAAACTAAAAAAATATGGATATAAATTTATAGAAGCAGATGAAGGTTCATTAGCTTCTGGAATTATTGCTAAAGGAAGGCTAAAAAAAGAAGAAGAAATAGTGGAGATAATACTAAATGAATTTGATTTAGATGAAAAAATAGAAGAACAAGAAAAGTTTCTTTTGGGGAAAAGGATTTTGATAACAGCTGGAAGAACAGAAGAGCCAATAGATCCTATAAGATATTTTTCAAATAGATCAACAGGGAAAATGGGATATTCACTAGCTAAAGCAGCAGAAAAATTGGGAGCAGAGGTTACAGTTATTTCGGGACCAGTTGAATTTCCTGAACCTGAAAATATAAATGTTATAAAAGTCAGAACAGCAAGAGAGATGTATAATAGGACTATGGGGAACTCTAAAGATAAAGATATTATAATTGCTACAGCAGCAGTAGCAGATTTTAGACCAGAGTATATTTCAGATAATAAGATAAAAAAAGGTGAAGACCTAATTGTAAAGTTTATAAAAAATCCGGATATTTTACTGGAATTAGGAAAAGAGAAAAAAGACAATATTTTAATAGGATTTGCAGCTGAAAGTGAAAATTTATTAGAAAATGCAAAAGGCAAATTAGAGAGAAAAAATTTAGATATGATAGTAGCTAATTCAGTAAACTATTTTGGAAGTGAAGAAAATAAAGTTTTCTTACTTGGAAAAGACTTCGATATAGAAATGTCTGAGATGAAAAAAGAAGATTTAGCTGTGGAAATTCTAAATGTTATCAAAGAAAAATTTTTAGATAAATAAAAAACTTTAATTTTATACTTAAAAAATCTTGGACTTGATTCTAAATATATAGGATAACAGAGTATAATAAAAAGAGCTGTAAAAAATACAGCTCTTTTTATATGAATTATAAACTATTTTTCAATATTTCTAAAACATCAGATTCAGTTAATTTATGATAATATCCAATAGTACCATTTCTAGCGGCACCTTTTGCCATTACATTTATTTTAGAATCATCAACTTTTTCCTCAGCCAAAGTAGACGGCATATCAAGAGATTTAAAAAATTCACTTACTTTATCTATTGTTTTTCTAGCGATATCTTTTTCATCTGTTCCAGTAAGATTAAATACATACTTTCCAAGGTTTACAAATTTTATTAAAGAAAGGTTCTCTTTTATATCTTTTTCCAAAAATGACTTTAAGACATTTGGGAATAAAATTGCAAGTCCAACACCATGAGTGATATCGTAAATAGCACTTACTTCATGTTCTATTCCATGTGAAGACCAGTCTCCATGCTTTTTACCATAAGTGATTAAGTTATTTAAAGCAAGTGAACTTGTCCAAAGAAGATTTGCTCTTGCATCATAATCTTCTGGATTATCTACAGCTATTCTAGCAAAATTAATTACATTTATCATCATAGCTTCAGTTAGTCTATCTGCTATACCATCATCTTCATGAGAAGAAAAATATTGCTCTAAAAGATGGCTGAAAATATCAGAAGAACCAGCAGCTGTTTGATATTTTGATACAGTAAAAGTCAAAGTAGGATCTTCAAATGTAAATGCAGGCACTAGTGTAGGATGACCAAAAGCTAGTTTTTCTTGTGTTTTTTCATTTGATATAACAGCTCCTCCATTCATTTCAGAACCAGTAGCAGCTAATGTTATTATTGTTCCTATAGGAAGTGCATTTTTTACATTTGCTTTTCCAATAAGAAAATCCCAAGGGTCTCCATCATAATTAACTCCTGCAGAAATACATTTTGCACAATCTACTACACTTCCTCCACCAACAGCTAATATGAAATCTAATTTATTATCTCTAATTATTTTAATACCTTCTCTAACACTTTCTATACTAGGATTTGGCTTTACTCCAGCTAGTTCTGTGAAAAAAATATCTTTTTCATTTAATAAATTTGCAACTTTATCATACAATCCGATAGTCTTTATACTATTTTTTCCATATAAAAGAAGTACTCTTTTACCATGTTCTCTAATTTCTTTAGGTAATCTATTCAATTCATCTTTTCCAAAGATTATTTTTGTTGGAATATTATAAGTGAAATTTAACATTTTTGAACCTCCTAAAATTTTATATAATAAAATTATAACATAAAAAATAGTTTTAAGAAATAAGAATATGTTTTGGAAAATGTATATATTGAAATTTGAAATTATTATATTTATTATTAGTAGTAAAATAGAATTTAAGGGCTAATAAATGTTAAATAGTAGAAAGTTACATAAAAATTTTTAATTAAATGATAAAATAAAGTCAGAACTAAAAAAGCAGTAGATAGAAGTTAATATAGAGTTTTTTTTTTCTAAAAATGAAAAAACCATATTTTATTTTGATAAATGATAGAAAATATTTGTATCTATTTAGAGCAGAAAAAAGTTAGTAAAATATGAGAAAATTTTTAAAAATTAAAAAAAAGACTTGAAAAAAACAGGAAAATGTATTATCATATTTTTAGCACTCGATAACTTTGAGTGCTAAAAAAGAAAAAATTATGATAAGGGAGTGTTAACATGAAAATAAGACCATTAGGTGAAAGAGTGCTAATAAAACAAACTAAGCAAGAGGAAGTCACTAAAAGTGGAATTGTACTTCCAGATACAGTATCGAAAGAAAAGCCAATTATTGGTGAAGTTTCAGCAATAGGAGAAAGTATAAAAGAGATAAAAGTTGGAGATAAAGTAATATATGAGAAGTACGCTGGAACTGAAGTAAAAGATAATGATGTAACATATCTTTTATTAGAAGAAAAAAATGTTTTGGCAATCGTAGAATAAACTTATAGGAGGATAAAATGGCTAAGATAATAAAATTTAATGAAGAAGCAAGAAAAGCACTAGAAAGAGGAGTAGATGCATTAGCAGATACAGTGAAAATTACATTAGGCCCAAGAGGAAGAAATGTAGTATTAGATAAAGGGTATGGATTACCTACAATTACAAATGATGGTGTTACTATAGCAAAAGAAATAGAGCTGTCAGATCAGTTTGAAAACTTAGGAGCACAAATAGTAAAAGAAGTGGCTACTAAATCAAATGATGTAGCAGGAGATGGAACAACAACAGCTATAGTATTAGCTCAGGCACTAATAAAAGAAGGCTTAAAAATGGTAGCTTCAGGGGCAAATCCTGTATTTATCAGAAAAGGAATGGAAAAGGCTTCTAAAAGAGTGGTAGAAGAATTAGTAAAAAGAGCTAAGAAAATAAATAATAATTCGGAAATTGCACAAGTTGCTTCTATTTCTGCTGCTGATGAAGAAATCGGTGCTTTAATAGCTCAAGCTATGGAAAAAGTAGGAGAAAATGGTGTAATTACTGTAGAAGAAGCAAAATCTTTAGATACTACATTAGAAGTAGTAGAAGGAATGCAGTTTGATAATGGTTACTTATCTCCATATATGGTAAGTGATGCTGAAAGAATGGTTTCAGAATTAGACAGCCCTTTTATACTAATTACTGATAAAAAAGTAGCAAGTATGAAAGAATTACTACCAGTTCTGGAAAAAACAGTAGAAACTGGAAGACCAATGCTTATAATAGCAGAGGATGTAGAAGGAGAAGCTCTTGCTACATTAGTAGTTAATAAACTAAGAGGAACTTTAAATGTAGTAGCTGTAAAAGCTCCAGCATTTGGAGATAGAAGAAAAGCTATGTTAGAAGATATCGCTATTCTAACAGGTGGAGAAGTAATATCAGAAGAAAAAGGAATAAAATTAGAAAATGCTGATATAGCATTCTTAGGACAAGCTAAAAAAGTAAAAGTAACTAAAGATCATACTGTAATAGTAGGCGGATTTGGAGAGTCTAGTGCTATAAAAGCTAGAGTAAATCAAATACAAGTACAGGCACAGGAAACAACTTCTGATTATGATAAAGAAAAATTACAAGAAAGATTAGCAAAATTATCAGGAGGAGTTGCTGTAGTAAAAGTAGGAGCTGCGACTGAAACAGAAATGAAAGAAAGAAAATTAAGAATAGAAGATGCACTAAATGCTACTAGAGCAGCAGTAGAAGAAGGAATAGTATCTGGTGGAGGAACTATCTTAATAGAAATAGCTAAAGCTATGGAAGACTTCAAACTAGATGGTGAAGAAGGAATAGGAGTAGAAATAGTTAAAAAAGCATTATATGCTCCATTAAGACAAATAGCTATAAACGCAGGAGTAGATGCAGGAGTTATTATAGAAAAAGTAAAGTCTTCAGAAGATGGAACTGGATATGACGCAGCTAAAGAAGAATATGTAAACATGGTGAAAGCAGGGATTATTGATCCAGCTAAGGTAACAAGATCAGCTATTCAAAATGCTGTATCTGTATCATCAGTATTATTAACTACTGAAGCTGTAGTAGCTAATGAAAAAGAAGAAAAAGGAATGTCTGGTGGAATGCCTGGCGGTATGATGCCTGGAATGATGTAATATAAATTAAAATTATTGAGGTCTCTCTTATGAAAATTAAGGGAGACCTTTTAATTTATTTCAATTATAACATGAGATGTGAAATAAAAGTTTTTGTAAAACAAATTACTTTATGTTAAAATATATTTTTAATTGAAATATGATACACAACACTATAAATAAAATAAATATCAGGGAGAGTTTTTTTTTGAAGGAGAAAATAAAAATAGCTGTTGAGCTTCGCAGCCAAGGAAAATTAGAAGAATCAAATGAAATAATGAAAAAGTTGGTAAAAGAATATCCAGAAAGTGCTGAAGTTAATTATCAATGTGCTTGGAGTTTTGATGTTTTAAGTCTGGAAAAAGAAGCTGTACCATATTATGAAAAGGCTATAGCTGGAGACCTTAATGATGAAGATATGCAGGAAGCTTATATAGGCATTGGGAGTACATATCGTGTTATAGGAAGATATAAGGATTCTGAGAAGGTTTTAAAAAAAGGAATGGAGTTATTTCCTGAAAATAGAGCTATGCAGATATTTTATGCTATGGCCTTATATAATTTAGACTCACATAAAGAAGCTATGGAGATTATACTGAGAAATTTAGCTGAGACTTCTGATGAAGTTGAAATAAAGAAATTTTCAAAGGCAATTCAATTTTATTCAGATAAATTAGATAAAATATGGTAAATAAAAAATGACTTAATTAAAAGTCATTTTTTTTGATAAATTTTAATAAATTTATCTCCATCATCAAAATATTGTGATTGTATTTTTAATATATCATCTTCATATTCAAAAATTTGATTTCTTTTAATACTGGAAATATCATTCCACATAAATAAAAAAGAATTATTTATATTATATGAACTTTCAAATATCAATGACTTATATTGATTAAAAGAGTCTATTTTTGAAATATTAGTAGTTAATGAATATTGATTTTTATACTCAAGAATCCTTTTTTCAATGTTACTTAGAAAGTAAGTCTCTAAACTTACTTTAGTTTTACTGTTTTTAACTTCGTTGTCCATCCTTTTTATAATTTCTAAAAACTCATCATAAGAAATAGAATTTAAAGTATATATTATCTTATGAAAAAGCCCGTCACAATCTTCTGGGTTATTGAAATATAACAAAATACTATTTATCTTATCAAGTTTTTTTTCAGTTATTGAGAAGAATTCAAATCCAAGAACTTTAGCATTTCTCTTATTATTCTTTTTTATTTTATTATAAAAAAAGTTTATGTTTGAAAGCTTATTTATTTCATTTAATGATGGCTGTAATATGTATTTTTCAAAATCATAAATTCTATTATAATTATTTTTAATATTTAAAATTTCTTTTAATTTATCTAGATCTATTTTTGTGTAAGGAAAGTCTGCAAGTTTGTTAGTTAGAAAGTTATATAAGTGTATTGAATAAAATAAAGTGAATGAAAAAAAGATATTAATATTTATTTCAGATAAAAAATGATCTTTTTTAAATGTATTAATGAAATCACTAGAAAAAGTAATTTCTAATTTATCATGATTAATTACCTTATAGGAAGATACTACAGAGAAATTACCAGTATATTCCATTTTATCAGTAAAAATATTATATGTGATTCTCAAATTCTGAAAGTCATTTAATATTTTAAATATTTCAAGATTTGAAAATTGGTTTGTTTTTTGTTTTAGGTCAATAAGAGAACATGTAAAGTTTTTTTGATCTTTAAAATCTGTTTTATCTAAGATGAATTTCATAATTTTTTTATCAAAAAAATTGATATTTCTATTTAATTCTAAAAAATGAATCATATTATTATCACCTTCTTATAAGCGAATTTTATCTAACCTTATTTCGTTTATGAAAATTATATAATATTTTACTGGATTTTACAATATAAAATAATAAAAATAGACGAAAGTAAATTATATACCTATTGTTAAAATAAAAAATCATAGTAGAATATACTATAGAGATTTAAAGCACAGGAGTGAAATTTTATGATGAATGAAAAATTAATTAGTTTGAAAATGGAAATGATAAAGTCACCGCAAGAAGCAATAATGGAATCTGGAAAGCTTTTACTTAAAAATGGAAATATTAAAGATGAATATATTGATAGTATGATAAATTCATATAAAAAGAATGGTGCATATATTGTTATAGCACCACGTATAGCAATGCCACATGCAAGAGAAAAAGACGGAGTAATAAATGCTGGTTTTTCTATATTAACTTTAAAAGAACCAATTAAATTTGGAAATGAAGAAAATGATCCAGTAGACGTAATAATAGGTTTAGCCTCTGGAAATAGTGAAGAACATATAGAAATCATACAGAAAATAACCAAAATATTTTCAAATAAAGAAAAATTAGAAGTAATATTTAAGACTACTGATAAGAAAGAAGTAATAAAGTTATTTGAGGAGGAATAAAATGAAAATTTTAACAGTTTGTGGTTTAGGAATGGGAACAAGTTTAATTTTAAAAATGAATATAGAAAGTGTCATGAAAAAAAATGGTATAAATGCTAATGTGGAGCATATTGATGTATCAACAGCTAAAAGTACTAAAGCAGATGTAATAGTGACGAGTAATGAATTAGTAAAAAATTTAGAAGGTCATGGAGCTGAAATAATAGTAATAAAAAATTTTTTTGATAAAGAAGAGATAGAGGGTGCTTTTAAAGAAAGAAAATTAATATAAAAAAATTGGGAGGTTTTGGTAATGGGTGTAGTATTTGATTTTATAAAATGGGTGGCTGCAAATATTTTTGGTGAACCATTTATACTTGTTGGAATAATAGTATTATTGGGATTATTGTTACAAAATAAAGCGTTAAATGTTCTAATAAGTGGGACAATAAAAGCAATGATAGGATTTCTTATAATTGGTGCAGGAGCTGGAATAATAGTAGGGGCATTATTAATATTTCAACCAATGTGGCAGGAAGTCTTTGATTTACCATCACAAAATTTAGGATCATTTATAGGACAAGATAGTTTTATAGACAGGTATGGGAGTGCAGTAACTCTATCTATGGCATTAGGTTTTTTAATTAACGTATTATTGGCAAAGTTTACAAGATTTAAATATATATATCTAACAGGGCATATGATGTTTTGGACTACTATGATATTTGCAGGAATTATGATAAATACTTCTCCAAATATTGCTATCTGGAAACTAGTATTGGTACTTTCAGTATTTATGGGTGGATACTGGACATTACAGCCTGCCTTAGTACAACCATTTTTGAGAAAGATAATGGACGGAGATAATATTGCACTAGGTCATACATCAGCATCTGTAGCAATTTTAGGAGCAATATTTGGAAAATTGTTAGGAAATAAGGAAAAGGATTCAGAACATATAAAATTACCAGAAAAATTAGAATTTTTAAGAGATTCAAATGTAGTTACAGCTTGTACAATGGGACTGCTATTTTTAGTAGGTGCAATAATACTTTCTTTTAAACACACAGAAGGGGCAAATAAATTAATAGAACAAGCTGGTAATGTGAATTTTTATGTCTATGCGGTTAAACAGTCATTTATCTTTGCAGGAGGAATAGCAGTAGTATTATTAGGTGTTAGAATGTTTATAGGAGAAATAGTACCTGCATTTAATGGAATAGCAGAAAAATTGGTAAAAGGTGCAAGACCAGCACTAGACTGTCCAGTAGTATTTCCTTATGCACCAAATGCAGTAATATTAGGTTTTTTAGGATCTTTTATAGGAGCTGTTTTTTGGCTCTTAGTACTTGGGAAAATAGCGGGATATATATTTGTTCCAACAATGATAGTACTATTCTTCCATTCTGCTACAGCAGGGGTATTTGGGAATTCTACAGGAGGAATAAGAGGAGCATTAATAGCAGGATTTATTACAGCAACAGTAGTTGCAATAGGACAATATGTAATGGTGACTTTTTTAATAACAAATACTATACCAGATACAGCAATGTGGGCAGCAGATTCTGATATGTTTATATTAGGGCCAATAATAAAATTAATAGCTCAGCTTATAGGTTAAGAAAAGAAAGGTGAGAAAAATGAGTTATATAAGGACTTTTTTTAAAGATATAGATCCAAAAGATTTAGGTTTTACATATTCACATGAACACATAGTTTGTGTACCACAATATTGGAAAGAAAAAAATGAAGATGACTTATTATTAGATGATCCAGAAAAATCATTGTTAGATGTGATGGATTTTAAAAATTTAGGAGGAAAAACTATAGTTGATGCTACAGCAATTGACTATGGTAGAGATGTAGAAGCAGTAGCTGAAATTTCTAAAAAAACTGATATACAAATAATAGGAACTGCTGGATTTAATAAAAGATTTTTATGGAGTGCAGGTCTAACAGAGAGACTAAGAAAAGTAATAGGAAATTATAGTACTTATATAGAATGGATTGAAGATAAGAGTATAAATGAATTAGCAGATTTTGTAGCAAAAGAAGTAGAGATAGGCTTGGAAGGAACTAATTATAAAGCAGGACAAGTAAAATTTGGGACATGGTATAATTCCATTTCACCATTAGAAGAAAAAACAATAAGAGCAGTAGCAAGAGCTCATAAAATAACTAAAGCTCCAATACATTCACATACAGAAGCTGGAACTATGGCATTAGAACAAATTGAAATATTAGAATCAGAAGGAATAGATATTGGAAATGTGTCATTTGGACATATGGATAGAAATTTAGATATTTATTATTATGAAGAAATTCTAAGTAAAGGAGCCTACTTATCATTTGATGGTATAGGAAAAATAAAATATGCACCAGAAAGTGCAAGAATAAATACAATTTTAGAATTATGTAAAAGAGGTTATTCAGATAAAATATTAATAAGTGGAGATACAGCCAGAAAATCATATTATAAGCATTATGACTATGGACTAGGTTTAGAATACATAATAAAAAAATGGATACCTAGATTTATAATAGAGGCCGATAGATTAGGTTTAAATGGTGAAGAGCTAATTGGGAAATTTTTTAAAAAGAACCCAATGGAATGTTTTTCATTTAAAAAGTAATATTGGAATAGGAGGAAACTATGAAGTATCAAGAACAAAATTCCAGCGAAATAAAAAATAAAATAAAAAAAGTAAAGGTTGCTATTCTTCCTTTAGGGGCAGTGGAAGCACACGGGCCTCATCTACCACTTGGTACGGATAATTTCTTAGCAGAAAGAATTTCAGAAAAGTTATCAAATAAGATAGAATGTTTAGTTTTCCCTATAATTCCCTATGGGCAGGTCTGGAGTTTGGAAGAATTTCCAGGAAGTATAACTATTAGCAATGAAACACTTATAAATATACTTTATGAAGTAGGTAAAAGTATATATAAAAATGGTTTTGAAATTTTAGGAATTATAAATGCACATTTAGGAAATGGTACAGCTATAAAAGAAGCACAAAGAAGACTATTTAGCGAATTTCCAGAGTTTAAGACATTTAACTTTTTTTATCCAGATACAGAAAAAATAATTAAAGAAATTAGAGAGACTAAAAAACTTCATAAAAATTATTTTCATGCAGATGAACTGGAAACATCATATATGCTTTATTTAGCAGAAGAGTATGTTAATATGGAAAAAGCAATAAATGGAAATCCTATTTATCCAGAAGATATCGAAGTAAGGCCTATAAGATGGACTGAGTTTACAACAACTGCAGTTATGGGAGACGCAACATTAGCAACAAAAGAAAAAGGTGAGAAGATAATAGAAGAAACTGTGGAAAATATAGCTGCAATAATAGAAAGAAATATGTAAAAATAAAAATTAAGTTATTTTGAGGTGTATTATATGAAAAAATATAGAAATGAAGTTCTAAAAATAATAGATGAAGTTTTTGATACTCAGATAGAAAACATGGAGAAAGCAAGTAATTTATTGGTAAAGGCTGTGGAGAATAAAAATTCTATATTTATATTTGGTTCTTCCCATGCTGGAATATTATCTGAAGAGGCTTTTTATCGAGCTGGAGGATTTGCACTAATAAATCCGTTGTTTTCCCCTAATTTAATGTTAAATGTTAAACCAATTACTTTTACAAGCGACTTAGAACAACTAGAAGGATATGGAAGAATTTTTTTTAAAACTTTTGACTTGAAAAAAAATGATGTTTTAATAATTCATTCTGTATCTGGAAGAAATCCTGTATCAATAGAAATAGCAGAAGAAGCTGATAAAATCGGAGTTAAAATAATAGTAATAACAAATATAAAGTATAGTAAATCTGTAACTTCAAGACATCAGAATGAAAAGAAGTTATATGAATTTGGAAGTATTATTATAGATAACTGTGGTGAGATAGGAGATGCTGCTGTAAAGTTAGATGGACTAGAGCAAAGAGTGGCACCAACATCCACAGTGATAGGAGTTATGATATTAAACTCAATAATAGTAGATGTAACAGAAAAATTGTTAGAAAAAGGAATGGATGCTCCTATATTTTTTAGTGCAAATAGAGATGGGGGAAGGGAACATAATGAAAAAATATTTGAAAAGTACAAAGATCTAATACATTATATGTAGAATATGTTGTTTTACTTGCAAAGGATTAATATAATATAGTAATAATTTTATTCCATTTTGATTTTTAGCATCTTACAAACTAAAAAATCAAAATGGAATTTTAAAGTTTTATAAATCATCTAAAATACTCATTTTTATTGTTAATTTTTGAAAATAAATGCTATAATTAGAAAATAACTATTTATGAGGTGTAAAAATGGAAATGAAAGATATAATAGAAAAAGTAAATTATTATGCAAAGGCAGCTAAAACTAGAACTTTAACTGATGAAGAAGAGATACAAAGAAAAAAATATAGAGCATTATATATGGAGAAATTTAGAGCTAATTTTAAAAACCATTTAGACAGTATAAAGGTAAAATATGTAGATAAAAATGGAAAAGAAATAAAACATAACTAACTTAATTAATTGAAATACAGAAAATTTATCAATGGAAGGATTTAAGATGAAAAAACCAATGTTATTAAATATACTTAGCATAATACTTGTTATTTTAGGTTTGGTAGTTACTATGTATGCTATGCGCAGTATATTTATATATTTTAAAGGGAATGCTTTAGGACAATATGGTGCTATGATTAAAAATTATCGTATTTTTTCAATAATTTCATTTTTAATGGGAATGGGAATATTGGTATCTGGAGTTTTATTATTTTTAGGTAAAGAAATTGGGAGGAAAATATACTTGGTTACTATTGTATTATCATTAGTATTTAGGATATTTTCATATGGCATTGAAGAGATGCAGGCTTTTGGAATTCCTGTTTTAATACTAGTTTTTTTATATCAATATTGGGGAATAAAAAATTATTTTATTGAGAAAAAAAAGCAAATAAAAATAGATGTGGATTAAAATATTAATTTTTAAAAAAAGATGTATATAATAAAAATATATAGGGAGATAAATGATTTTGCATTAAAGCTAGGATACGAGTATGAGAAAAATGATAATTATGAGAATAATAACGTAAGAGCAGGATTTTCATTCTTATTGGGAGTATTGGGAGAAAAATAATTAATTTAGATTTTTTTTAATATAGTAAAAAAAGAAGTTATTTCATAAGAAATCTTAGAAATAATTTCTTTTTATATTAGAGATAATCTATTGAATCTAGATAAATAAGGATACACTAATAGAGTAGAAATAATTTTCTTGAAAGAAAAAATAATATGTGCTAAAATTGATAGACAATTTTAAGAATGTTAAGTTATTAATAAAATTTTTGTTGTATTATAAAGCTTTTTGTAATAATAAAAACATTAAAATGATTGATAATAAATATTTTTATTTGTATGCGGAAATATGACTACACATTTGTTAAGTACTGAAATAAATATATATTTAAGAATAAAAAGGAGAAATAATGAAAAATAAAAAATTATTAATGCTATTTAGCATATGTGCATTAGGAGGAATAGGAAATGCAGCAAATACTGTAAACCCATCAGGTACAACTATAAATACAGATGTTGGTGGGACAGTTTTTGTTAATAATGGTGATTCATATGTAAATGATGGAACAATAACAGGTGCAACTAGTTACAGAATAATGTGGGGAGATGAAAATACTTCAATAACAAATAATGGAACAATATCAGGAAGTATAGAAGCTGTTGAAGTAGGTGCTATTAATGGAATAAGAAGTACTTTCGTGAATACTGGATTAATAGAGAAAACAGCTGTATCAGCTGTTATTACAAATGATTTAACTGTAGGACTTTATAATACAGATGCAACCAATTCTAGTACAGGAATTATAAAAGGAACAAAGGATGCAGTTCGTGCAGGTGGAGGAACTACTTTCATAAATAATGGGAGAATTGAAGCAGGGCGTATGGGTATCCTATCGTGGGACAATGAAAATATAACAAATAATGGTACTATAATAGCCACAGAATATGGAGTATTTACAAATGGAGATGGAGCAACAGTAACAAATAACCAGTCTGGAATAATCAATTCACAAATTGGAATATTAGGTGGAGGAACTGGAACAATAACAAATAATGGTACGATTAATACCACAGAAGAAGGAATTGTTGGTCAAAATACAGATTTAATAATAAATAATGGAACTATAAACGTCACTGGAACTACGCCAAGCTCAATAGTGAGTGGGATTAGAATGGGGAATGTAGCAGTAGGACCAAGAATTATAAATACAGGAACTATAAACTCTGACGGTTATGCAATAAATATGGGAGGCCCTAATGGGGTTTTAGAATTAGGAAATAATACTCAAATAACAGGAATAATTCATGGAAATAATGGTGAAAATATAATAATTTCAAAAGGAAATATAAACGTTGGGCAAGATGGATCAGAAAATATTCATAAGTTAGTAGCATCAGGAAATACAACAATAACAGGAAGAATTGACTTAGATCCATCAGCAAATGACTTGTATTACACAGATGCAACAGGTTCTTCAAAAAGTCTAACAAATATAGCATCAGACACATCAATAGGTAATTTGACATTAAAAGGAACAATAAATGTAGGTGTAGATTATGATGGCATAGTAGATGATACAGATAAGACAGGTAAGATAATAGCAAGCAGTGTAATTTTATCTGGTGGAAATGTAACATTAGTAAATGCTGGTTTAACAGAAGAAAATATAGTCACAGAGTCAGGGAAAGATGCAATAGGAGATCAATTAAGAGTAAAAAGTATAGTAATTTCAAATAAACAGCAAGCAGTAAACCCAGATTTTAAATTTAACTTATCAAATGAATTATCAGGAGGAGCTAACTGGAAAAGTGAGACTGTATCAAGAATAGAAAATGGAGTAACAGTATTAGATGAACTATATACAAGAATAGATACTACACCGACACCGGATCCAGATCCTAATCCAGACCCGAATCCAAAACCAGATCCAGATCCAACAGTGAAGAAAAATGCAGTGCCAAGAAACAGAGTGGATTTAGATAATGTAAACAGATTGGATAGTATTTCAGGAAGATTCTTAAATATGGAATCAAAAGATATGAATACAGGAGAAAGAAGACAATCAATAGAGTACATAGGAACAAAGGGTGGATCTAAATTTAAGGCAGATAATGAGTATAACTATGACTATGATGTGGATACAGATGGAATTTCAGGAACAACTTTATTAAAGTTAACAGATAATATATTGGGAGGATTTACACTAGGCTATACAAGTAATGATGTAACTTATTCAAATAATGATGACGAGAAAGTAAATTCATTTAATATAAATATGTTTGGAAGATACGTAACAGGAAACTTTGATATTGATGGCCACTTAGGGTATGGGTTTAATGAACATACATTAAATGCAGATTGGCTGGGAGCAGGAAAGCTTGAGAGTAACTACAATTCCCATGTATTAAAAGGTGGAGCAACAGTAGGTTATAATCAAGAAATAGGAAAAGGTGTAAAAGTAAGACCAAACATAGGATTAGATTATGTCTATGTAAATGAAGGAGAAATCTATACAAATGGTTTATCAAATATAGATGGAACAACAGGTCAAGGAGTAGTAGGGAAAGTAGGACTTGATTTAGGAAATACAGAAGGAAAACTAAGATGGAATTTAGGAGTAGGGTATGAACAAAACTTTACAGATACATTCCATGAAGATAGAAATATGAGTAATGATTACACAATGGAGGAATTATCATATGGAAAAGGAACATTTAAAGCAAGTGCAGATGTAGATTATAGAGTAACAGATGGTTTTGCATTAAAGTTAGGATATGAGTATGAAAAAAATGATAACTATGAGAATAATAATGTAAGGGCAGGATTTTCATTCTTATTAGGAGAAAAATAAATAAAATAGAGTAAAATGAAAATAGTTATTTTAATTAAAAAATTATATAACTATTTTTTTTATTTAGAGGATTTTTTTATTTGATATTATCTTAGAAGTCCTATTTATATGGCTTAATTTATGTTATTGGGAAATAAAATAAATTTTAATAAAAAATAGAAATAAATAACTTGAAAATTAAAAAAAAGTATGATAAACTTATCTGACAAAAATATAAGTTTACTAATCTTAGAAGAAATAAATGTAATTAAAGGAGAAAAGATGAAAAATAAAAAGTTATTAATGTTATTTAGTATATGTGCACTTGGAGGAATAGGAAATGCAGCAAATACCGAGAATCCAGCAGGGACTACTATAAATACAGACAATACAGGACTTATATATGTAAATACAAGTGATACTTATACTAATAATGGAACAATAAATGGATCGACAGGGCCTACTATGATGTTGGGAGCATCAACTTCTACTGTTATTAATAATGGAACAATAAGTGGAGAAATAAGAGGACTTAGTTTAGGAACTAGGAATGCTCCAAAGGCTTATTTTACAAATACAGGTTTAATAGAAAAAACTGTAGTATCAGCTAGTATAAGTGATGATACGGCTGTGGGACTTTACAGTGTAGAGGGAAGTAATACAAGTACTGGAATAATAAAAGGAACAAAAGATGCAGTGAGACTGCGAGGAGCAAGTACTTTTACAAATGATGGAAGATTAGAAGCAGGACGTATGGGTGTACTTTCTGATGATGGAGATACTGTTATTAATAATGGAACTATAGCGGCCGCAGAGTATGGTATGTTTATGAATGGTGATGGTGGAACAGCTGTTAACGGTCAAACAGGAACAATTAATTCTATTGTAGGTATACTTGGAGTAGGTACAGGAACAATAACAAATAATGGAGTAATAAATGCTACAGAAGAAGGAATTGTTGGTCAAAGTACAACTTTAATAGTTAATAATGGAACAATAAACGTTACAGGAACTACGCCAAGCTCAATAGTGAGTGGTATTAGAATGGGAAATGTAGTGGTAGGGCCAAGAATTATAAATACTGGAACTATAAACTCTGATGGTTATGCAATAAATATGGCAGGATCTAATGGAGTTTTAGAATTAGGAAATAACACTCAAATAACAGGAATAATTCATGGAAATAAAGGTGAAAATATAATAATTTCAAAAGGAAATATAAATGTTGGGCAAGATGGATCAGAAAATATTCATAAGCTAGTAGCATCAGGAAATACAACAATAACAGGAAGAATTGACTTAGATCCATCAGCAAATGATCTGTACTACACAGATGCAACAGGTTCTTCAAAGAGTTTAGCTAATATAGCATCAGACACATCAATAGGAGACCTAACATTAAAGGGAACAATAAATGTAGGAGTAGACTATGATGGTATAGTAGATGATACAGATAAAACAGGTAAGATAATAGCAAGTAGTGTAATTTTATCTGGTGGAAATGTAACGTTAGTAAATGCAGGAGCAACAGCTAATGGAATAGTAGCAGAATCAGGAAAAGATACAATAGGAGACCAATTAAGAGTAAAAAGTATAGTAATTTCAAATAAACAGCAGGCAGTAAACCCAGATTTTAAATTTAACTTATCAAATGAATTATCAGGAGGAAGCGACTGGAAAAGTGAAACAGTATCAAGAATAGAAAATGGTGTAACAGTGTTAGATGAATTGTATACAAGAATAGATACTACACCAGACCCAGATCCGAATCCAGACCCGAATCCAAAGCCGGATCCAGATCCAACAGTGAAGAAAAATGCGGTACCAAGAAATAGAGTGGATTTAGATAATGTAAACAGATTAGATAGTGTTTCAGAAAGATTCCTAAATATGGAATCAAAAGATATGAACACAGGAGAAAGAAGGCAATCGATAGAATACATAGGAACAAAGGGTGGATCTAAATTTAAGGCAGAAAACGAGTATAACTATGATTATGATGTGGATACAGATGGAATTTCTGGAACAACATTATTAAAGTTAACTGATAACATATTTGGAGGATTTACACTAGGTTACACAAATAATACAGTAACTTATTCAAATAGTGATGATGAAAAAGTAGATTCATTTAATATAAATATGTTTGGAAGATATGTAACTGGAAATTTTGATATAGATGGTCACTTAGGTTATGGGTTTAACGAACATACTCTAAATGCTGATTGGCTAGGAGCAGGAACGCTCGAGAGTAATTATAATTCACACGTATTAAAAGGTGGGGCAACAGTAGGATATAATCAAGAAATAGGAAAAGGTGTGAAAGTAAGACCAAATATAGGATTAGATTATGTCTATGTAAATGAAGGAGAAATCTATACAAATGGTCTATCAAATATAGATGGAACAACAGGTCAAGGAGTAGTAGGGAAAGTAGGACTTGATTTAGGAAATACAGAAGGAAAACTAAGATGGAATTTAGGAGTAGGTTATGAACAAAACTTTACAGATACATTCCATGAAGATAGAAATATGAGTAATGATTACACAATGGAAGAATTATCATATGGAAAAGGAACATTTAAGGCAAGTGCAGATGTAGATTATAGAGTAACAGACGGTTTCGCATTAAAGCTAGGATATGAGTATGAAAAAAATGATAATTATGAGAATAATAATGTAAGAGCTGGGTTCTCGTTTTTATTAGGGGAAAAATAATAAAATATCAATAAACAATAATAAGGAGTTATTTCAAAATAATAGAAATAACTCCTTATTTTTTAAACTTATCAAAGATTTATAACACTGGTTTTAAATTTAGTTTTTTACAATCATTTTTGATTTAATAGGTGAATACACTTATACAAAAAAATAAAGATATTATTTTATATAAAAAACTGAAAAACTAACATCTAATTTAAGAAGGAAGTTATTTAACTAATTAACTCAATTTCTAGAATTATAGAATTTTACTTATTTAATAGTAGAAATTGTAGACAGGATTGTGATATAATATAACGAAAATAAACAGAAAAATAGAATTGGAAGGAGTTCAAAATATGATACTTGAAGTTAGAAAGATATATAAAGATTATTCTGAATTATTAAATAAAGAGCTAGAGGTAAATGGGTGGGTAAGAAAAATAAGATCTCAAAAGAACTTTGGTTTTATAGAATTAAATGATGGAACTTTTTTTAATGGAATTCAGATAGTATTTGATGAAAGTCTGCCTAATTTTGATGAAATATCTAAATTAAGTATCTCATCATCAATAAATGTAAAGGGAAAACTTATAAAGTCAGAGGGAAAAGGTCAGGAATTTGAAATAAAAGCCTTAGAAATAAATGTTTATAACAAGTCTGATTTAGAGTATCCATTACAAAATAAAAGGCATACATTAGAATACCTTAGAACAATAGCACATTTAAGACCTAGAACAAATACATTTATGGCAGTATTTAGAGTAAGATCTTTATTATCTTACGCTATACATAAGTACTTTCAAGATAAAGGGTTTGTCTATGTTCATACACCAATAATTACTGGAAGTGACACAGAAGGTGCTGGAGAAATGTTTCAGATAACAACACTAGATTTAAATAATATTCCTAAAACTGATAAAAACATGGTTAATTTTAAAGAAGATTTCTTTGGAAAAAGTTCAAATCTTACAGTTAGTGGACAATTAAATGTAGAAGCATTTTGCATGGCTTTTAAAAATACTTACACTTTTGGTCCTACTTTTAGAGCAGAAAATTCAAATACTCCAAAACATGCAGCTGAATTTTGGATGATGGAGCCAGAGATTGCTTTTGCAGATTTAGAAGTAACTATGGATGTAGCAGAGGATATGTTAAAATATGTTATAAAATATGTATTGGAAAATGCACCAGAAGAAATGGCATTTTTTAACCAGTTTATAGATAAATCATTATTGGAAAGACTGGAAAAAATAGTAGCTTCTGACTTTGGAAGGGTAACTTATACAGAAGCAATAGAAATACTAAAAAAAGCTGATAAGAAATTTGAATATCCTGTAGAATGGGGAGTAGATCTTCAAACTGAACATGAGAGATATTTAGCAGAAGAACACTTTGATCGTCCTGTTTTTGTTACTGATTATCCAAAGGACATAAAAGCATTTTATATGAAGTTAAATGAAGATGGAAAAACAGTACGTGCTATGGATTTATTAGCACCAGGAATTGGAGAAATTATTGGTGGAAGCCAAAGAGAAGATGATTTTGAAAAATTAGAAAATAAGATAAAAGAAATGAATTTAAATACAGAAGATTATTGGTGGTATTTAGAGTTAAGAAAATATGGAAGTGTACCTCATTCAGGATTTGGATTAGGATTCGAAAGAGGACTAATGTATTTAACAGGAATGACAAATATAAGAGATGTAATACCTTTTCCAAGAGCACCTAAAACTTTAGAATTTTAAAATAAAAAGTTTTATTTCTTGAAAAATATTTGAGAGGAGTATTTTTATGTCTAAAAGAGAAGATTATATATCATGGAATGAATATTTTATGGGTATTGCATTATTATCAGGCAAAAGAAGCAAGGATCCTACAACACAAGTAGGAGCTTGTATTATAGACAACGATAAAAAAATAGTAGGAATAGGTTACAATGGTTTTCCAATAGGCAGTTCAGATGATAATATGCCATGGGGTAAAAATGGAGATTTTTTGGAAACAAAATATCCTTATGTGGTACATGCTGAACTAAATGCAATACTAAATAGTATAAAAAGCTTAAAAGGATGTACAATATATGTAAGCCACTTTCCATGTAATGAATGTGCAAAAGCAATAGTTCAATCAAAAATTGCTAAAATAATCTATCTTTCAGATAAGCATAAAGAGAAAGACTCTATGAAAGCTTCGAAAAGAATATTAGAGAATGCTAATGTGAAAATTGAAAAAATAGACTTAAAAAATAAGAAAATAATCATAGATTTTGATGAGATAAATCTATGAATTTATTTTGATGGGGAAAATGACGATGATAAGATTATTAAAAAGTAATGATGTAGATGCTATAATGGATATTTGGCTTAAATCAACCTTAAAAGCACATCCATTTATATCAGAAGAATATTGGAAAGAAAATTATGTATTGGTGAAGGAAACATATATACCATTATCAAAAACATATGTATTGGAAGATGATAGTGTGATAAAAGGATTTATTAGCATAATAGATGACTTATTTATAGGAGCTTTATTTGTGGATATAAATTCACAAGGTTCAGGTATAGGAGCTAGGTTAATAGAATTCAGTAAGAAAAGACATGAAATGTTAAATTTAACTGTATACAAAGAAAATAGAAAAGCAGTTTCATTTTATGAAAAAATGGGCTTTACAGTAGAAATTGAACAAATAAATGAAGATAGTGATAAAGAGGAACTAAGAATGTATTGGAAATCATAATTTATAGTATTTGAAGAGGAAAATTTTCCTCTTTTTTTATATGAATTATTAAGAGTATTTATCTTAGAAATTTTAAAGGACTTTATAATAAATAAAAAACTTGAATCATTATAAGAAATATGGAATAATAGAGAGGTAAATAAAAAAGTTTAGAAAGGTAAATATGAATAAAGACGAGTTATATCTAGAATTAGAAAAATATTTTCTTGAAAAAGGAATAAGTGATGGAAGTTTTAAAGAATTTTCGGAACAAAAAAATATTTCTAGAACAAGTTTGAATTATTATTTTAAAAATAAAGATTACATATATAATAAAATATTAGAAAAAATTATTAAAGCATTTGAGAAAGATTTTAACAACTTGATAGAAGATGAAACAAAGTCTTATAGTGAAAGAATAGAGCTTTTTTTAGACGCTTATTTTAAAATCACAAGAAAAAATATAAAACTGTATCCATATATTCAGCATTTAAATCAAATAGAAAAGAATTTGAAAAATAAAAATGCTGAAAGTGTTGATGAAGTCATAAAAACTATAAAAAAAATTAGTGATAAATTTGTTGATGTGACAAATGAAGAGATAAAAAAAGGAAATATAGAACTTGAGTATCCAAAAAACTATTTATTTTTAATAGTTTCAATTTGTTTATTTCCATTTACGACTCCTTATATTATTGAATCTGTGATTAATATAAGTATGGATGAATTCTATGAGAAACATTATGAGTATATGAAATATATTTTATTAAAAGAAATAAAAGTGAAAAAATAAAAGGGATTTTAACTTAATAAAATTTACTTATTTAATAACAAGGATAGTGATTTTTAGTTCATATAAAGAGTCAATAAGAGAAGTTTGATACTTGATTTTTCTTGGATTTATGGTATAATAACTTATGAGTTTTTTAAAACCTCATAACCCCCCCTTTTTACGAGATAGAAGCTGAGAAGTGCTTCTATCTCTTTTTTATTAAATGATATAAAAATAAATTAATTAATAAAAAATCCTCTTAAGTATGTAAATTAATTACTTAAGAGGAAAATTTTATATTAATAGAATAAATTTTAAAAACGTGGTGGTCTTGGCGGTGGCCCAGGTGGACGTGGTGGTGGTAAAGGACGTGGCCCTGGATAAGGTCTTGGTGGTGGTGGCGGAACTGGACGATATTCGGGATAATAAGGACGTGGTCCATAGTTATTATTATAATATCCATCATCTGTTACCACACAGCTTACAAGACTTAAAAATGTCATTATAAGTAGAAAAAAGTTTATGATCCTTTTCATAAGAAGTCCCTCCTTATCTAATTTATACTCTTATTCTAATACTTATTTTAAATAAAGTAAAGCATTAATTTGTCCATGCAAACTGAAAACTTAAGCTACAAAATTTTTACAAAAATATTTATAGAGTAGAGAGAATAGCCTATTTTATAGGAAAGTAATAATTAATATTTTAAATATACAAATTATATGTTAAGATATCAAATAAATACAGTATTAAGGAGCGTGATCATGAAAAAGATATTTATACTATTATTTGTAGGTTTAAGTATGAGTTTAATTTCTAAAGAAATTAAAGTAAGAGAACAAGATGATTTTTATGGTGCTATAAATTATAGTTGGTTAAAGGATAATAAAATACCAAAAGGATATTCTTCTTGGAATAACTTTAATATATTAGATAAAAAAGTATCTGATGATTTGAGAGGAATAGTAGAAGAGTATGTAAAAAAGCAATCTACTTTAGTAAATGGAACAGATGAACAAAAATTAGTAGATTTTTATACTTCTACATTAGACTATAAAAATAGAGATAAGGATGGTATAAAACCAATAGAAGGTCTCTTAAATGAAGTAGATAAACTTTCAAATAAAAAAGACATTACAAAACTTATGGTATATTTATTTAATAATAATTCGGAAATATTTTTTAATTCAGATATTAGTCCGGATTTTAAAGATAGTAGTACTAATATTTTATATTTTGATTCTATTAGACTGGGAATGCCAGATAGGGATTATTATTTAGAAGATACAGAGCGATCTAAAACAATACAGGCAGCTTATAAGATTTTCTTAAAAAAAATATTTATGTTGAAAGGTTATACTGAAAATGAAGCAGTTCAAAAAACTGAAAATGTATATAATTTTGAAAAAATATTAGCTGCTTCAAAGCTGAAACGTGAAGACTTAAGAGATGCATCAAAACTTTATAATCCGTATACAGTAGCGCAATTAGAAAAAACTTATCCGAATATAAATTGGAAGGAATTTTTAAGTGGAACAAAATTAATAAAGGCAAAAAAAATAGTACTTACAGAGCCTAAATATATTAAAGCTTTGAATAAGGAATTGGAAAATTCTAATATGGAAGTATTAAAAGACTACTTAGAATCAGTGATTTTAAGAGAGAATTCTAATTATTTATCAAGAGACTTTGAGAAGGCAGCTTTTGAATATTCTAAAGTATTTAGCGGAATAGATGAAATGCTTCCAGATAATGAGAGGGCATTTGATCTTTTAAATGACAGTTTAGGCGAGTCATTAGGTAAAATATATATAAAAAAATATTTTTCAGAGGACGCAAAAAAAGACGTGAAAAATATGGTGAAAGAAATAATTTCTGTATATGAGGGAAGAATAAAAAAATTAGATTGGATGTCTGAGGGTACAAAATTAAAAGCAATAAAAAAATTAAATACTATGACAATAAAAGTAGGTTATCCTGATAAGTGGGAAGATTACTCAAAGGTAGAAATAAAGACTTATGAAAATGGAGGCTCTCTTTACTCTAATTTAGATAATATTGCTTCTTTTATGAGAGAAAGATCAATTAATGAACTAAATGGAAAAGTAGATAAGTCAAGATGGGGAATGACACCACAGACAATAAATGCATATTATAATCCTACAGCAAATGAAATAGTTTTTCCAGCAGCGATACTCCAAGATCCGTTTTATAAATATGGAGCTTCGAAAGCTAAAAATTATGGAGGAATAGGTGCTGTAATTGGACATGAAATATCACATGGTTTTGATGATCAAGGATCAAAGTTTGATGAAAAAGGGAATTTGAATAACTGGTGGACAGCAGAGGATGAAAAAAATTATAAACAAAAAACTGAAGCTTTGGCTAAACAATATTCAAGTTACACAGTGGGAAATGAAAATATTAATGGAAACCTTACATTAGGTGAAAATATAGCTGATTTAGGTGGTGTAACTGTAGTTTTAGAAATTACAGAGAGGGAAGCACCAAATGATTTGAAAGAATTTTTTCAGTCGTATGCTGTAATTTGGCGAAACTTAGTAACAAAAGAAAGAGCTAGTCATCTAATAAAAATAGATCCACATTCTCCGGGAAGATATAGAGTAAATGGAGTACTTACAAATTTAGATGAATTTTATAAGATATACAATATACAAGAAAATGATAAAATGTATATAAAACCTGAGGATAGAATAAGAATTTGGTAAAACAACATGATGGCTGTTTCAAAAGTATTTTGAGGCAGCTTTTCATATAAAGTAATTTATAAATAAGTATTTTATTTATACAAACAGAAAAGAAAAGGTGATTATATGTTATTAAGTATTTTATTATTATTTGTTTTATTAATGATAGTTTTAAAAAGTTTAAGTACTGGAAAAACAAAGCCATTCACTAATAGTAAAGGGAAATTAGAAAATAGTATAGCCAAAATAACAAAAAAAAATATAGGTGGAATAAAGCAATCCTTGATAATAAGAGGGGAAAATATAGAAAATCCGGTATTACTTTTTCTTCATGGAGGTCCGGGTACATCAGAATACTCTTTGTTTAAATACTTGAATCTTAATATTGAAGATATTTTTACAGTTTGTTATTGGGAACAACGTGGAGCAGGAATGTCTTATAGTAAAGACATAAATAAGGAAACAATGAACTTAGAACAAATGATATCAGATACAATAGCAGTTACAGATTACCTAAGATATAAATTTAATAAGAAAAAAATATACATAATGGGGCACTCATGGGGAACATTTTTAGGATCTTATGCTGTTAATAGAAGACCAGACTTATATCATTCTTATATTGGGATAGGACAGGTTGGCGATATAGCAGTTTCAGAGGAAGAGATAACAGAATTTATAATGTCTACAGCATCTAAAAGAAATGATTTAAAGGCAATAAAAAGAATGGATTTCTTTTTAAAGAATAATGTTGATCTATCTCAAAGCTTAAGGTATCAGATTACTAAATCAAGGTATGTTACAAAGTATAATGGAGGCCTTTTATATAAATCTAGTTCTAATATGACAATTTATATAGCATTTTTACTATGTAGAGAGTATACAATTAAAGATAAGATAAATATAATATTTGGGAGTAAGTTTTCAATAGAAAATTTATTTAAATATTGCTTTGAAAATAATTTAAGTGAAACAGTTACAGAACAAAAAATCCCAATATATATAATGAATGGAGTCCATGATTATCAAACTACATATAATCAAGCAAAGGTATATTTTGATAATTTAATAGCACCAGAAAAAAAGTTTTATACTTTTGAAAATTCTGCTCATTCACCATTATTTGAAGAGCAGGAAAAATTTAAAAATATATTGATAAACGATATATTAAAAGTGCATATGGGAAAATAATTTATATGTTTTGTAAATAATAAAGCTCTTCTTAATGAGAGCTTTTTTTGATATAATTAATGTGATAAAGTTTTCTATTATAAAATACCTGTTATTAAGAAAGGAAACAAAAATGAACATAAATATACTGAGAGTAATAGCATTATTAGATATAATATTAATACACACTTTAAAATCACAACCTAATTTTAATTTATTAAATTTTATGTTCACGTTTGTATCAATAGGAATAAATTTATTTATTATAATAAGTGGTTATCTTTTATTGGATAAAGATGAGGATATAATAGTTTTTTATAAAAAAAGGGTAGTTTCAATTTTACCATTATTTATAATGTGGAGTTTTATTTATATAATTTATTATAAAGAAAATCCATTTTATGTATTATCTGGCTATAGATATGCAGCTGGGCATTTATGGTATATTCCTATGATTTTGGGATTATATCTAATTACACCGTGGCTTAGAAAAGTTTTGAAATATTGTGAAAAAGAGACATTAGTGATAGTATTATTATGGTTTATAATCAATGTACTAAATCCAATGCTGATATTTTTTAAACTACCATTTTTAAATTTATCAAGTTTTCCAATTGTAGGATTCTTAGGATACTATTTACTTGGTTATTATATAAAAAAGTATTCTAGCCAGCTGAAAGTGAAGTATTTTTATATTATATATATGCTAGGTTTTCTTTTTACTTATTTTATATCATATTATTTTATGAATTATATGGGAAAGAAAAATGTATTTTTTTATGATAAAAATTCTATTAGTGTATTTTTTATGAGTATTAGCTTCTTCATTATTATTTTAAAAGTAGATTTTTCATACTTAACAAGCAAAGCTAAAAAAGTTTTAAATTTCTTATCTAAATACTC
>JAGOZX010000048.1 GCA_018058425.1 Sebaldella sp. | reverse complement strand
AGTACTAAAAACTCAAATTATTTTATATTTTTGAAAGTGGGTGATTTATGAAAAAAAGCTATTTTAAAATTATAGGGGTATTATTCTTACTCTTTATATTAAACATTACACTTTATGCTGATAAAAATAAGTCAGTAAAAGATAATAATGAAGTTGTCCTATATGTAGTAAGGCATGGAAAAACTATGCTCAATACAACTGATAGAGTTCAAGGATGGTCTGACGCAGTCCTCACTCCTTCTGGAATAGAAGTGGCAGAATTCTTAGGAGCAGGTTTAAAAGAAAAAAACATAAAATTTATTGCAGCCTATAGTAGTGATAGTGGTAGAAGTATACAAACAGCAAATATTATTTTAGATAAAATAGGGCAAAAATCATTGCTCTTAAAGACAGATTGGAGATTAAGAGAGTTCAATTTTGGTTCATATGAGGGAGATTTAAATCATACAATGTGGACTGATATAGCTAAAAGTCAGGGCAAAACACTAAAAGAATGGACTGATGCTGGAATTTCTCCAAAGGAATTTGCTAATAGTGTAGCAAAATTAGATAAAGGTAGAGTGGAAGCTGGAACCAACTGGCCTGCTGAGGATTATGAAACTATAACTAAAAGGCTCGCAGCTGGAACAGATGAAATAGTTAAAGAAGTTAGTAAAAAAGGTGGCGGTAATGTTTTAATAGTTTCACATGGTCTTAGTATTACCGCTCTAGTAAATACACTAGCTCCCGAACAAAATGTTCCTGCTGGTTTAAAAAATGCAAGTGTTACTAAGATTGTGTATAAGAATGGAAAATATGAAATAAAAGAAGTTGGAGATATGAGTTATGTCGAACTAGGTCAAAAAATAAAGCAATAATAGAGTTAATATACCAAATAACATAGGCTGGATCAACTCATTGATTCAGCCTATTGGTTTTTATGTACACTTTGTCATTCTGAGGAACTTCATTATGTGAGATTCTCAAACATATCAAGCCTTTAGAAGAAACCATAAAAGACCAATCTCTGATATTTGAGACAACTCAAATACTAAATTTAAGCATCTCCTCACTCTCCATCATTTCCTTTAATACCCTTACTTAAAAATACACCTGTATAATAATTTTTATTATATTCAATTTCAAAGTCTAATTTTTTACCAGATGATTCTAATTTTGCCTGAATTATTTTTTTATCTTCATTATTTTCCATTGGATTCATTGTTTGCATAAGTCCATAAATGACATCATCAATCTGCTGAAATGGAATTCCAACTCCTAATTCATCTTTACTCCATTGACTAACACATCTTGTTCCAGAACACAACATTGATAAATTTATTTCATTTCTCTCAAAAACATAAGAAGTACATTCTTGACATATAGCCTGCATACCAGCCATTTTTATATTCTTTAACTGACCCTTTGTGTATGCGTGTGCCTGTACTATTCTCATAGAGTTATAAGGACTAGTAATCAAAATCACTATATCAGGTTTATATTCTCTAAAATCTCCCAGTGGTCTAATTTCAACTCCATAAACAGAGTGTTTACAATACACCATATCCTTTGCAATATTTCTGCTTACCAATATATTTTCATAGACACCCATATCACTGTGTCTCTTCCCTGATAAGCTGTCTGCGTCAGTTTCTATCAAGCCTAACGCTCTAGCCGCAGAAAGACACGCAAAATTATTAAGATTTAGTTTTAAACTGCTCCCCTTTGTTGCATTTCTAACAGCAGTACAATAAGGAATAGTGCCAACTCTACTCAAAGCATCACTTATTTCATAATCTTCCTTATTAAATAAAAAACGTATTCCCACAGCTTTTCTCTTTAATTCCAAAAGTATCTCTAACCATTCATTTGATTCAATAGGATCTATTTTAGTCTTCATAAATTGTAAACACTCCTCCAAAATGCTCATTTATTACTTTAACTGCTTCCTCTGATCTTAAAGATTCTGCCAAGGCTATTGCCCAAGGCATATTTTCATTCCCTTTTTTTACAACTAGAGCAATTGGGTAATCTTTAGCATCCTGATCTCTAAATAGATATTTTGTGTAGTCTTTTCCAGCATTTCTCATATGTGTAAAAAAGACAACAGACGCATCTAATTCATCTAAACTCTTTACTGTCTGAGCTTGATCCATCTCGATAATCTCTATATTTTTAGGATTCTCTTTTATATCTAAAATTGTATATGCTCCTTTTTTACTCTTATCTAAAGTAATTAAGCCGGCATCTTCAAGCATTCTAAGTCCCTTATCCATATTCATCGCATCATTCATTATTGAAATTCTTGCTTTTTGTGGTATTTCATCTAATGACTTATGTTTCTCCGAGTATAGCCCAATTCCTGTATAATATGTATAAGGCTTCACCATAACTAAGTCTCCGTTATTTTCCTTATTAAATTTTTCCATAAAAGGTTTATGCACTGCCATTGCAGCATCCACACTTCCATCATTTACACTTTTTAAAACTGAAACATTTGAATCAACTAAAATAAGTTTTTCTTGAAATCCTCTTTTTTGAAATTCATTTTCTGCTGCCTTTAAAGATACTTCTGATATTTCTGTCACAGCAATGCTTATTTCCTTTTTATCTGCTGATGACACTGCTTTCTTATCTTTACAACCTAATAAGCTTAAAACCATAACCATAATAAATAATACTTTTGATACATAAAAATTTCTTTTCATAATTATTCTCCCTATTTTTACTTTAATTTTTTATATGTTAAACTTCCTATTCCCTGAATCAAAAAAACCAATATAAACAATATAAATACTATTGTATACATCACAGCATCATCAAAACGCTGATAACCATATGTTAAAGCTACTGCTCCAAGTCCTCCCGCTCCCACTGCTCCAGCTAGAGTGATAGAACCTAAAAATAAAATTATTGTTGTTGTTAATCCTGAAACAATAGAAGGAAGAGCCTCAACAAATAAAACCTTAAAAATAATCTGAATTGTACTTGCACCAAAAGATTTCGCAGCTACTATTAAACTTCTGTCCACTTCATCAAAACTATTTTGTATAAGTCTCGCAATAACAGGCGTTGCAGCAATACTCAATGGAACAATAGCTGCCTGTTCTCCTATTGATGTTCCTACTATAAGTTTTGTTAGTGGTGTAATTGCTACTATTAATATAATAACTGGAAAAGCTCTTATTGTGTTTACAAAAAAATTAACTACATTATATACTTTTTTATTTGGTCTTAAGTCATTTGACCCAGTTACAGTTAAGATAATTCCTATTATTATTCCAAATATAATGGAAATAAGCATAGAAAAAAGTAACATTCGTAATGTCGCAAATAAAGCGGGTATTATAATCTTAGGAATATATTCAAATAGCCTTGTTGATACAAGATTCATAATTCACCACCTTGTTTTTCAGATACTTCATCAAATACAATATTTTTCTCTGATAAATAATTTTTTATAAGTTCTTCATTTTCTAAATTAAAAGAAATAAAAACATTACCGATTATCTTATTATTATAATCATCAATATTTGCAGATAAAATAGAAAATTCTACTTTTAAATCCTGAGATATTAGTGAAAGAATAGTTGTGTCTTCTTTAGAACGAAAACTTAATTTTAAAACAATATTATTCTCTGGAAAAATCATTGTTTTCTTACCTATTAAATTCTGAAGCGGCTTAGGATTCTCCAAAAATATATCTTGTGTATATCCTGATATTTTAATCTCTCCATTTTCTATTATAGACATTTTATCGCAAATAGATTTTATAACTTCCATTTCATGTGTAACAACAATAATAGTAATATTCATCTTTTTATTTATCTCTTTTAAAAGCCCCAAAATAGATTTTGTAGTATTGGGGTCCAAAGCTGAAGTTGCTTCATCACATAATAAAATCTTTGGTGATAGTGACAATGCCCTTGCTATTGCAACTCTTTGTTTTTGTCCGCCACTTATTTGAGAAGGTTTTTTATCGAATAGGTGACTTATCCCCACAAACTCCATGAGTTCCTTTATTTTTTTATCTATCTTTATCTTATCTTCCTTCCAACACTTCATTGGCAGTGCTATATTTTCATATACTGTCCTACGTTCCAATAAAGCAAAATTCTGAAAAATCATTCCGATCTTTTTTTTAATTCTTCTGTTTTTTATACTATCATCATAAGATATCACTTCATCATCAATATGTATTACTCCACTGTCATATTTTTCTATTCCATTAATACATCTCAATAATGTCGATTTACCAGAACCGCTGATTCCTATTAATCCATATATTTCACCTAATTTTACAGACATATTTATTTGTTTTAAGATGACTTGTTTGTTATAAGATTTTGTTATATTATTTATATTAATTATTTTAGATGCCCTCCCTTTTTTCATCATATATCAAAGTATCTATCTCTATACTTCTATATCGTTATATATTTTTAATATAACACTTTATTATACCCTATATTATTATTTAGTCAATAAACTTTTTTTCACTTCAAAGACATTAGTTTATTGGTATTCTTACTCTTATTTTTTTATAAATAATATAACTCAATGCTCAAATTAAAGCTTGGAAGCTATTACAATCAATTATTTATAATAATTAAAAAAGTGAGATATTTATTTTCTATGTAAATATCTCACTTTTAAGGCATTACTTATTCTGAACACGCAATTTACTTTCTATCCATTTATTATACACTTGGAGTAATTCACGCCTATTAGATACATTAGTTTTGATAAAAATATTATGTACATGACTTTTTACAGTCCCTATTGATATATATAAGCTTTCGCTGATCAGCTTATTATTTTTATCATCAAGTAGATGTTTGAAAATTTCCTGTTCTCTAATTGTAAAAAAATAAGTATTACAAAATAGATGAAAAATGTAGTAATTATGCTCATCATCCTCTACTCTGTCTTTTGATGTAGATTTGCGATCATTACTTAAAGGCATTACTTGCAAGTCCTCTTTTTGTTTAGAAGCAAATGAAAAGAAATTAAGAAAATAAAGTATACTTACCACAGATTCACTAATTCTAAGAATATCCTCAGAAAAATTTCGGTTAGTAATATTTAGAATCGTATCTGAATAAACATCTATTTCAAATATCACAAAACTATCTTCAAGAAAGACAAGACATGACATAAAAAGAGTATATTTTACTAACTTCTCATAATAAATAAGAATATCACTATTTTCAGTTGTTTTTTTATTTTTTATTATATTTAGTATATATATATTAAATATAATAAAAAAAATATCTCCCGGTATGTAGAATAACCAAGATTTAAGAGCAGTTTTTTCCATAACAGGAATTATAAATAAAAATATGGCCAAAAATCCTAATGCAAAATACCATAATTTGAAGTTTTTTAAATTTAAAAATATATTATTAATCATTATATAAACAGCCAGTATAGCTACTATAATCAATGTTTTATATGTTGGAACAGAAATAAAGAGATTATTATATGAAGTAGAAAATTGATTTATGGACTCTGTCATATATATCACGACATTATCGAATAAATATAGACTAAACAAAATACTAATTGCAAAGTAACAATTATTTTTTGTCTTCAAATAATAAAAGCCAGATAAAGTAAGTACAATACTGTATAAGATTATCAAAAATACATTATATATGAAAATTGTAACTTCCATCAACTTTTATCCTCCTAAAATAAAGACATTTTTTGAATATTAAATTATATCATACAACAAGAAATTAGTAAATGAAAGTATCCTGACCCTTTATTGTTCGAAAAGAAAATACAGGTATTCACACTTTCACCAAAAACTAAAAAAATATTTATAAAAAAGTTAAGTATAATATGTCATAAAAAATTTAATTACAATCTTAATAAATTAAAAAGCACCTTGAAAAAGATGCTTTTCTGACATATAAATTTTTATTATAAATTTAACATACCAACTTCAAACCTTTTACCATATATCTTTCAATTCAATTTTTTTTATACTTATCTACGAATATTATGTTCTTTAAGTATAATTTTAGACCACAGTTATTTATAATTTAGAAAATAATTATTGTGTTATTAGAGTTCCACTTTCACCTCTAACCGCAAGCTGTACCTTTTCCAAAGAACATATAACAGCCTTTCTGTTATTTCCACTTTTTACAAACATCATAGTTGCTTCAACTTTAGGAAGCATACTTCCAGGTGCGAAATACCCCTCATCACAATACTTTTCTGCTTCTTCTATAGTCATACTTACTAAGTCTTTTTGTTCTGGTTTACCAAAGTTTATAGCAACTCTGTCAACTGCTGTCAAAATAAATAAATAATCTGCATTAACTAGTTCTGCAAGTTTTTCCGCAGCAAAGTCTTTATCAATAACAGCAGAAACGCCTTCTAAGGTACCTTCGTCATTTTTAGAAACTGGAATACCTCCTCCTCCACAAGTTATTACAATAAATTTATTTTCAATTAAATCTAAAACCGTATCTTTTTCTGCAATATCAATAGGTCTTGGAGAAGCAACAACTGTTCTGTATCCTCTACCTGAATCCTCAACAAATTTTAAATCAGGATTCGATTTTCTAAGCTCATCAGCCTTTTCTTTTGTATAAAAGCTTCCAATTGGCTTTGTAGGAGTTAAAAAGGCTTTATCATTTTTATCAACTATAACCTGTGTTATAATTGTAACAATACTACGATCCACCTGTTGATTTATAAGTTCTGTCTTTATTCCCTGTTGTAAATGATATCCAATATAGCCCTGACTCATTGCTGTACACTCTGTTAGTTCCATTTCACAAACTTTATCGTTAATAGCCGATGCTGTATCAAATGCAAGTTTTATCGTTCCGACTTGAGGTCCATTACCATGACTTAAAATAATCTCATGACCATCTTTTATTAATCCTACTAAAGGTTTAGCTGCCTTTTTAATCATTTCAATTTGTTCTTTAGGATTATTTCCTAGCGCATTTCCACCCAATGCAATAACAATTTTTGACATTTTTATACTCCTTATTTTACTTTTGGCATTTGCTGCGTTATACAGTGAACATTTCCTCCACCATACACTACTTCTTTAGTCGCAACTCCTACTATTTTTCTTTCTGGAAACATTGCTTTAATTTGTGCTAATGCTAGGCTATCATTTTCATCACCATATTGAGGAACAATTACTCCACCATTAACAATTAGAAAGTTCATATAAGATGCAATACATACATCCCCATCTTCACGTGGAAGAGTTCCTTCAACAGAATCTATAGCTTGTGCTCCTTCTAGACGAATAGGAGTTTTAGTTAAACATAATTTATGAACTTTTAGTTTACGCCCTTTTGCATCAGTTGCCTCTGTTAAAGTCTTATATGCTTCTTGTGCTTGCTTATAAAATGGGTTTTCTGGATCTTCAGTCCAAATACATGCAACCTCACCAGGTTTAACAAAACATGCCACATCATCAATATGACCATTTGTTTCTTCTGGATCAATACCATCTTTTATCCAAATCACCTTATCTATACTTAAATAGTCACCTAATTTTTGTTCGATTTCCTCTTTACTCATGTGTGGATTTCTTCCTTCGCTTAAAAGACACATTTCTGTTGTAAGCAGCGTTCCTTCACCATCAACATGTATAGAACCTCCTTCGAGAACAAAGCCCTCTGTTCTATAACTGTCAATGCCTTCAATTTCACAAATTTTTTGAGCAATTTGATCATCATTTGCCCATGGAAAATATAAGCCATCAAATAAACCACCCCATGCATTAAATTCCCAATCACAACCACGAATATCACCTTTATCATTAATAACAAAAGTTGGACCACAATCACGAACCCATGCATCGTCATTACTAGCTTCTAAAACACGAATGTTTTTTGGAAGAATATTTCTACAATTTTTATATTGTGCATTTGACACCAAAACTGTAATTGGCTCAAATTCACTAATAGCTATAGCTACATCTGCAAATGCTTTTTGAGCTGGTTTTGCACCATTTCTCCAGTTATCTGGTCTTTCCGGCCATATCATAAATATACTTTTTTGTTTTTCAAATTCTCCAGGCATTCTAAATCCATCTTCTCTAGGTGTTGAACCTTCAATTCTTTTAGCCATTTTTATACTCCCTTTCAATTATTTTTCTATTTTTTTAACTATAATTATTAATTCTCCTATAAAAATACATATAATTGCTCCAATTGTAATAGGTAAAGTTCCAGATAGTGTTTCGGCATCAAAACTTAATGGAACTCCTGTAAATATGATTGAAATAATTAGCAAAGCCATGGGAACTATAACAAGAAATTTTAAAAATGTATTACTTCCCGAAACTTTGAAAGGTCTCTCTTTATCAGGGTCAATTTTACGAAGCTTATAAAAAGCTGGAAATACTGGTATATATGCAAGTAAAAACATAACTAAATTTAATGCAAAGAAACTCCAAAATAAATCTTGATTAGGTAATATTGGTGCTAAGAGTAATACAATTGAGGCAACAATACCATTAATTACTGCTGTACCTGTTGGCATACCATTTTTTTTACTTTTCTTTGCGAAAGCCTTTGGTAGATCTCCATTTTCTGCTGCATAACTTGCAGTACTATTTACACCTAAAGACCATGAAGCCATATTTCCAAATAGAGTAAGTAAAAACAGTATTGAAATAATACTAATAAATGGACCTGTCATTTTTCCTGTCATTAATTGAATAGCGTCAATTAAACCACTACTTGTACTTACTTCTGAAGTTGGAATAGCAACTCCTATTCCAAAAGCTGAGAATATGTAAATTGCAGCTATAACAAGTCCTCCAGTAACAATAGCTTTAGGAATTTGTTTCTTAGGGTTTTCCATATCTTTTGCAAATGTACAAATAATTTCAAAACCTAAAAAGTTAAATAAGATTACTGAAATAAACGATAGGCTGTGTAAATCAAATGATGGTAAAAGAGATGACACAGTATACTCATTAGCTACCCCTTTTGTAGCAGCAATATAGACTCCAATAATTCCAACAATTACTGCAAGTAACACTTTTATCACTGCTGCACCATTTAAAATCCAGCTGCTGTCAGAAACAGGAAAAAAACTTATATATACTATTATCCAGACAAATGCTAGTTCTATTATTAATGATGGAATTAGTCCTAATTGAATACCTGTTGCTATAGAAATAATTTCTGGAAATAATACTGCTAATGATGCCATCCACAGAGGAAAATTAATCCAATAATACCAAGAAACACGTGATCCCCATCTTCTTCCAAAGGCATTTCTTACCCAGTCATATATTCCTCCTTCGCTATCATATGTTGTTCCAAGTTCTGATGAAATTAAACCGTATGGTAGTAAAAAAGTTAACATTAGAAATATCCACCAAAAATACTGAGAGTTTCCAATTGCTGCAACTGGTGCTGCTGCCTCAACAACAAATACAACACATATTACTGCCAGTATTGCATCTAACATTCTAAACTTCTTTTTACCTAAACCTGCTTCACTCATGAATAACTCCTTTAATTACTTAGATTATGTTTAAATTTTTTAAAAAATCTTCTAAATCTTTTTTAGTATCGTTATATTCAGTTTCATTGATTTTTTTTGCTTGTTTCTTTAAGAAATAAACTAATAAACCTCTTATAGATGTAAGTCTATTTTCTGCTTCATCAAATACTATTGAATAAGGTGCATCTATAACTTCATTAACAACCTCTTCACCACGAGAAGCTGGTAAACAGTGCATAAATTTAACATTTGGCGATGCTTTTTTCATCATTTCTGTAGTTACTTGATATTTAGGGTAAAATATTTTCATACAGTCTTCTGTAGAACGTTCTGCATCGTATAATCCATACCAAACATCTGTGTAAACAAAATCAGCATCTTTTAACGCTTCATCTTCATTTTCTGTTATAGTTATTTTTCCACCAGACTTTTCACAATTTTCTCTACCAATTTTCAAATAATCTTCATTTAATTGATAACCTTTTGGTCCGTACTGTACAAAGTGCATACCCATTTTTGTTGCTATTAACATAAGAGAAGCACATACTTGTGTACAGTCTCCTACAAATACAACTTTACACTCTTCTAATTTTTTTCCTTCTGGTAAATGCTCTATTATTGTGCATAAATCTCCCATTTCCTGTGTAGGATGATTATAATCCGACATACCGTTAATTACAGGGATAGTTGCATTATTAGCTAAATCGTATACACTTTTATGTCTATCTACACGCGCCATTAATATATCTACTAATCTTGATAAAACTGCACTCGTATCTTCAATTGTTTCATGTCCTCCTAGTTGAATTTGACCTGGAGCTAAATATTGAGCATGCCCTCCTAATTGTTCCATGGCTGTTTCAAATGAAACTCTTGTTCTTGTTGATGATTGTTGAAAAATCATACCTAATGTTTTATTCTTTAATAACTGTGGATAGTAACCTGCTTTTATACACTTCTTAATTTTTAGAGAAAGGTTTATTATGTCCATTAATTCCTCTTTAGTGAAATCTGTTGTTGTTATAAAATCTTTTTTTAGCGTCATTGATATTTCCTCCTTATAATTTTTATATATTTAAATCTTAGTTCTATGTAATAATTCTATGAAAAAAATCAACGGTTTAAAATCAACTCTACTGGTTTAATTTCATATACATTCCTGAATAATCTCTATAAACTCTACTAAACTTTTGCCTGAACTTCCTGATAACATTGACTTGAAAAAACTTATTAAATGTAACAATCTAATTGGAATAAATTTGAAAATCGAGAAAGTTTTTTAAAATTATTTATTAAGATTAATATATGGTCTGAGTTTTCTAATACTATAATTTTCTAATTTTGTATAGATTATGCTAAAATTAATACAAAATAATCAGAATAAAAGTGAGGAGGGAAAATCACTTGATATTTCCAAGAATCAATTTTTTTTACTTTCATGTGTCCCACACTTAAAATTCACTTTTATTTTATTTGCAAGTTTCATAGCTCTCATGTATACTTATATTATGGATTAGATTCCAACTATATCAATTTACTATATGTCAAATATATGGATTTCAAAATACTTTGTTATAGATTTATCAAATAGTAAATAAGTAGAAAAATTAATATAGTTCATATAAAAGAAGATAAAAAAAATTTTAATCTTATTCACAAAATAATAAAGGTGGTAGAAAATGAAAAAAATAACTAGTAAAAATTCAATTGACGGTCTTGAAATCCAGCAGCTATTAAAAAAGGCTGGCATGGGTACGCACAGCCCTGAATTACATAAAGAGGCTTTTGAAAATAGTTATAAAATTGTCTTGTTGTACGATGAAGATTCAAATAGATTAATTGGATGTGGAAGAATTATATCCGATGGCTGTTATCAAGGAGCAGTTTATGACATTGCTGTTGACCCAGATTTTCAAGGACTAAAATTAGGAAATACTATTATGAACGAGTTAGTCACTGGAATGGAAGAAATAAATTTAATTTTATATGCATCTCCTGGAAAAGAAGATTTCTACAGAAAATTCAATTTTAGATTAGGTAAAACTTCAATGATAAAATTTCAAAATGCTGATTTGATGCAATCAAGAAATTACACTGATTAAATTTTTTATTCTTTAAAATAGGTATAAAAAATGTGAGAAGTATAAGAAGTACTATGTAAGTATATAAAATATCATCAAAAAATTAGAACCACCTCTTTAAGGGGTGGTTTATTTTATAGTTAACCTTATAACAAAACTCTTTACAAATTACCAAGAGTATTTCCCTTCCTCGAAAAACTTCCTTTATTTCTTTTTAGGTAATTCTATAATTTTCTAAAACTTCTTGTTTCATTTTTTTATTTTCGTTAAATATCCTCTCTTTTCAAGATAATTCTCCTTTTTTTACGAAACTTATTTGCAATTAAGGAAAATAAATTAAAAAATTTCTTGACATTGTTTTGTAAATAATATACAATTTTTTTACTTAAGTTACATACAATGAATTTAAAGCAACAATATAAGAATCAAATAAACATAATTTATATCAAAAAATAATAATTAGGAGGATCTCATGAAAAAAACAATATTAATTCTAACTTTAGTAGTTATAGCATCATATTCTGCTTTAGCTGAGGCAGTAACATATGACTCATCTAAAGAAATAATCAAACAATTACAAAGAGATACGAAACATAATTAAATTCATAACATGACTTTTAAATTATTTTTTCTTCACTATTTATTAATTTAGAAACTTATATGTACAAAGTGATATTAAAAATATAAATTTCAAAAAATCATAGATTCAAAGTTACATTTTCAACAAATATAACGAAAACTGAAAGGAGTTATTTTACATGGAAAAATTATTAAAGATATTTTTATGTATTTTATTTACAAGTGTATCAGTAATGTCTTGTTCTCAAGGAAATGAAACTGCCACACAAAAAAACAAAAATGCAGAACTAAAATCATCTTCAAAAGAAGTAAAAAATAAAACTGGGAAAGACTCTAAAATATTGATTATATATTATTCATCATCTGGAACCACTGAAAAAGTGGCAAATGTAATAAAGAGCAAAACAGGTGCCGACCTTTATCTTATCAAAACTAACCCTCCATACCCAACAGAGCAGGAGGCTTTAGGAAAAGAAATGGCACTTGAGAGAGAAAATGGAAATATTCGTGATTTAAGTGGTCAATTACCAGAATTATCAGGATATGACATAATATTAATTGGAGGACCTGTGTGGTCTGGAGAACCTTCAAATCCCATCCAAAAGTATCTTAGTATGACTAATTTTGGTGAAAAAAAAGTGGCTGGATTCTGGACAGCTTATGCTGAACCAGGAGATTATGCAAATAAATTTAAGAAATTAGTAAATAATGCAAAGATATTAGATGGTCTTAGCTTTGTAAATACAGAGGTCTCAAATGAAACGGTATTAAATTCTAAAATAAATACATGGCTAAATACATTAGGTATTTTATAGGGTCACACTCTAATGTCAGACTTGTATTATAAACCCTAAAACAAATAGAATGGAGTTGTTCATATATGATGAATATTATGATTTTAATTTTGTCAGGCTTTCTTTCACTTACCGTTGTGAGTGAAACAACTGTTAATAAGTTGAAAAATTTGACAGCATCAGAAAAAACAGAAACAGAATCAATTAACGCCCATACTCTACTAGAAGAATATAAAAAAGATCCTTCTAAAAGACAGCCTACATATACAGGTGAAAATATTGTGGTATCAGGAGTAGTTGTTTATAAAGGACCTGATATACATGGACTTCCTTCACTTGAATTATCGGATAAAGCAAACGGAACAAGTTACGTTTTATGTGTGTTTGATTCATTTGATTCAATTAATAAAATATCTAAAGGTGATAATTTAACAGTTTCAGGAAAATTCCATATTATAAGTTCTAATGAAATGGTTGTATTAAAACAGAGTCAAACACTATAATCTATGGTTCTAGTATGGAAGGGGGAAGAATGAAAACTAAGATAGTCAGTATAATGATGATTATGGTTACAATTGCTTGTGGAAAAATTGAAGAAGGAAAAAACTTCCTTTTATCTTCATCAAAAGAAGTCATTAAAAAAGAAGAAAGTACAGCTTCGGTAAAAGGTAATACTAAAAAGCTAGGTGAAATCACTCTACTTAATAGAAAAACAGATTCTATATCTGGAGAGGTACGAAGCTTTCAGAGTACAAAGGGCTTTTCCAGTACAGTTCATGTACTAAGTTCTAAAAAGGGTAATATTCTATTCGACCCCGGACACTACTCAGAAGAACTTTCTGAATATGTAGATTCAATAGGAGGACTAGATGTAATACTAATTACACATGGTCATTGGGATACATGCCTTAGATGAAGTTGTGGCAGCTAATCCAAGAGCTCAAATATATATCCATGAGTTAGATTTTGCTTTTTTACGTGACCCTAGATTAAACTATTCAGATATAAATGGATTTTCTTTGATGGTTGATACAAAGCCTCAGACTTTTACAGAAGGTACGTATACTATCGGAGGATATACATTTGAAATTATACACACACCAGGTCATACATGCGGTTCATCTATATTTTACTTTGAAGAGGAAAATGTATTATTTGGTGGTGATACAATAATGGCTGAACTTGTAGGAAGTGCAAGGCATCCAACAGGAAATGAAAACGATAGAGAGAATACTATCAAAATGTTTAAGCAAATGAAATTTTCTGATGATATGAAAGTCTTTGGTGGACATGGTAAAAATACTATCTATAAAAATCTAATGAAAACAAACGTGGATTTACAGTAAAAAACAAATAGCTTCTAAACAATTAAAAATAGCCTTCTATGATAAAAAAATTATCTTAGGAGGTTGTTTTTATGTTTTGGTGGGAAATAAAGAATCCATCTTACAGCGCGCGCAATAAATTATTTTTTCTATCTATCTAATTTCTTTTCTTTTAACCATTTAGACAATAAATCTACTATCTCAATGTTATTAGTATCAGTAAATGGAAAATGAGTATTTCCATAAATACCTATTTTAGGTAACTCAACAAGTGTAGCATCACCACACTTATTAATTATTTCTACAAACTTTCGTCCCATTTGTAATCTTGTTCTCCAGTTTTCTGCTCCAAGTTCTTTTGATGGCTCTTCTGGTATATTATCACCAAAATAAAGAACTACTGGAATTTTAGTAAGTTTCATAAAGTCTTCTCTGCTGACTTCTTGAGCTGTTAATACTTCTGTTAATCCTTTTATAGGCTCTGGAACTTCATTAGAAGGAAAAATATAATTATTGTCCCTCCCAAAGAAAAGTTCCCTTGTTCTTCTATAATTATTGGATTTTGTTTATTCCTCATTAAAATCGAAGTAAAAAAATCAAAGAAACCAAAATAGATAATATAAATGCTTTTTTTGGCATTAATATACCTCCATTAGTCAACTTTATTATTTAAATTTCTGAATCTCTACGTCCACTTAACATTTTTGTCATATCAAAATCTCTATGATCAAAAAACTGGCTTTTTCCAGTATCCATTTTAGTAATTCTTTCCATATCTAACTGTGAAAGTTCAAAATCAAATACATTTAAATTTTCTGCCATACGTTCCGGACTCACAGATTTTGGAATAACTACTACATCACGCTGAATTAACCAACGTAGAACAACTTGAGCAATTGATTTATTATATTTAGAACCTATATCAGCAAGTACTTCGTTCTTAAACATATCATTTTTCCCCTCTGCAAAAGGCCCCCATGATTCGATTTGTACATTATATTCTTTCATTATTTCATGGGCAGCGATCTGTTGGAAATAAGGATTAGTTTCGACTTGATTTACTGCTGGTTTAATCTCATTATGAAGCATTAAATCAATAAGTCGGTCAGGATAAAAATTACTTACACCAATTGCTCGAACTCTACCTTCTTTAAGCAGCTCTTCCATGGCACGCCATGAACCAAAATAATCCCCATACGATTGGTGTATTAAGTACAAATCTAAGTATTCCAGTCCAAGACGTGAAAGAGATTTATCAAAGGCTTTTTTTGTGGCTTCATATCCAGTATCCTGAACCCATAATTTAGTGGTAATGAATAACTCTTTACGAGAAATACCACTATTTTTAAGAGCTCTTCCCACTCCTTCTTCATTTTTATAAGAAGCAGCAGTATCAATTAAGCGATATCCTGTTTTTAGAGCATTAGTCACACATTCTTCTGTTTTAGAGTTTTCAATTTGATATACTCCATATCCTAAAATAGGCATTTCAATATTGTTATTTAATTTTATACTTTTCATAGTTAATCTCCTTTATATTAAGTATTTTAATCTAGAATAAAACATCATATGGCATTTGTATTGTATTTCTTAAAGTAGTAAATTAATTATTACAATTGAATTTTTTGGATATAATCCTGTAAGCTTATTAATTATAATTGGAAAATAAGCATCTCCCTATCCATATTATATAAAATCGAGACTTCTATTTGAAGTCTCGATTTGTTCATTGGGTTATAGCTAAAGGTTATAACTAAAAGATAATTTTTTAAATTTTCATTGTTTTTTTTACAGCTTCTAAAAATAACTGTACAACTTTTGATGTTTTGGGGGCATGTATTAATCCAAATGGAATATTATGATCCCATTCTACAGGTAATACTTTTAAAAGTGGGTGAGCATTTTCCCAAGTATCAACAGACATCAAAATACTATTATTATTTTCACACTGATTAAATACATCTAAATTATAAAAAGAAAAGTCTATAATATTAATTTGAGGATAATTTTTCAGAATGTCATCTCGAAGCATATCTACATATATATTCCACCCTCTTTGAATTAACATTAGATTTTCTCCAAATAAATCATCTATAGCTAACTTTTTCTTTGATGCTATTTTATGATTAATCGATACAGCACAACGAATTGGAATCATTGATAATTCCAAGCCTTCACATTTTCTTAATTTCAGATAATCATAATCAAAAATTCCTGCAACTAAGTCTATATTTTTACCAAGATTTTCTAAAATTTCCCTAGCATTCTCTGGAGTATTTTCAAAAGTGATAAACTGAATTTTTGTATTTGGGCAATACTCTTGAATTTTAGGCCATAATTCTACTAAAAACTCTCCTGGCGTTATTGGTGAAGTACCAATGCGTATTATGTGTTCTATTTTCTGTATAGCTTTTTTTGCTCGATTAATAGAGTCTTTTGAGTACTGAATGATATATTTTGCATCTTGATATAGCGATCTACCTGATTCAGTCAAAATCACTCCACGATGAGTACGTATAAAAAGTGTTAAATCTAGATGATTTTCCAATAAATTTATTTGTTTAATAATAGCAGTGGGTGTTATATATGCTTTATTTGCTGCCTTAGAAAAGCTTCCAGCCTCTACAACATTAATAAATGTTTCGAGTTGTTGATTATACATAATATTCTCCTTGTTTTCTATTATTTTTACTTATTTAATTTAAATTTTTTATAACATAAAATTTTATTGATTTATAATGGTGAAGTATATATTCTTTGTTTAATTATCTTTATTATATCTTATATTTTTATATTGTGCAAAGTTATTAACTACTTATAATCTTGCTATGATTAGCATATTTTTTTAATACTTAAGTAAGTTTTATCAATTTATCTCAAGAAATTCTAAAAATAATTCTACAATATACACTTTAACAATATTTAGAAAATTTCTCATTTTATAATATCAAAGACTCTCTAAAAATCCATAGTTATGCTATAATAAATTATATATTCTTAAAGAAAGAAGGTAGATAAATGTTAGCAGACTATCATATACACACAGAGTACAGTGATGATTCTGTGGAACAAATGGAAGTGATCATCAAAAACGCAATAGAAAAAAATATATCTGAAATATGCTTTACAGATCATGTTGATTATGGTATTAAAATAGACCATGATATTTTTAAGCAAATGAGTGATGATGAGAAGCAAAAATTTGAAAAAGTATTAAATGTTGACTATCCCAATTATTTTAAAGAAATAGAAACTTTAAAGAATAAATATAAAAATCAAATTACTATAAAACAAGGCTTAGAATTTGGAATACAAACACATACAGTGAAAAAGTTCCAACAATTATTTGACAGTTATGATTTAGATTTTATTATACTCTCTTGTCATCAAGCTAATGATAAGGAATTCTGGAATTATAATTATCAAAATGGTAAAACTGAAGATGAATATAATTTAGGATATTATGAAGAAATTTATAAATGCATTCATTTATATCATGATTATAGTATTTTAGGACATCTTGACTTAATTCAAAGATATAATAAAACAATTTATCCTTTTGAAAAATCAAGAGATATTATCACAAAAATTCTAAAAAAAGTTATAGAAGACGGTAAAGGAATTGAAGTAAATACTTCTAGTTTTGCGTATAAGCTAAAGGATTTAACTCCTTCAAAAGAAATACTAAAATTATATTATGAATTAGGTGGAAAAATTATTACTATTGGATCAGATTCACATAAAGCCGAAAGTATTGGAAGCCACATTCCTTTAATTCAACAAGAATTAAAAAATATTGGTTTTTCTCATTTTTGTACATTTGATAAGATGGAGCCTGTATTTCATGAATTATAAGTGTAAGGTGTACTAAGAGTCTGTTCAGTGTGTGTGTTGAATTGATTTTTTATGAGATTAAGTTTCTTTGTTTATAAAAAGTAGGATAAAACCTCCAGTCAGAAGCTGAATTTCAAGGGATTTTCTGGAGCACAAAAATCGGCTCTCTCTCAAAAATCCCTTAAAATTCACTATATAATAAAATAATAGTGCTAGATTAATCAATTCATGCTCTATTATTCTTTTGATAATTTTTTTAATGTATTTATAAATTTTTCATCTTCTAATATAACTTCTAGTGCTTTATTTTTTTTAGCTTTCATCTCATCTTCAGAATAAGTAATTGTCATCTTAGAAGCCTTCATTTCTAAATTTCTATTTTGTTCAACACTAATTTTAAACTTTTTTTTCATATAATTTTCCTCTTTCTATTTAAAATAACTTCTTTAATAACTCGTAATGATACTCAAAATCAATATAACAATGATCATAAAGATGTTCTTTTATTTGTTCTTTTGTAACATTTCCTGCAGCAATATTTTTGGTAAATGAGTATAACTCTTTATATAAAAATTCATCCATTTTATTTTTTACATCTACTTTATCATAATTCAAATAATATCCATTTTCTAGCAAAAATACAAATACCGCCATGATAGAAGTCCTTTTATTCCCATTATTAAAACAATGATTTCTTGCTAAAGAATACCACAAATGAGCTGTTTTATCTAAAATACTAGGATAAAGAAATTCTCCGGAAGAAAACCCTTGGTTCAGACCATTTACAGATGAAGCTAATAAATTATAATCTTTAATTCCAATGTTTGATTTTTCATAATCTTCTACTAAAATAGTCTGTGCTATTTCATTAAATTGGATAACATCATCAATTGTTAGAGATTGATTTATAGTTTCATTATAAAAAAATTAATAAGTTCCTATATTTTTTTCAACAACTGGATCTTTAATATTAAATAGTGTTAATGGCATTTTATCAGTCCAATTTAACTCAAGAGGTACAACTACTATTTCCTCAGTAATACATAAACCTAGTTTATAAAAAGTACTTGCCATAATATTTAATACAATTTCTTGCTCTTCTTTTGATTCATTAGAAAGTACAATATATTTAACTTTTCTTCTACTCATTCTATCACCTTATTATTCATAATCATAAGTTAATTATACCATATGCAAAAAAGATTTGTAAGTTTAAAAACTACTCATAAATTTATGGAGTGCTAGTTAGAATGAATTAAAAATTAAGAATTTAAATAACTATATCCATTAAAGTTGTGTGACCACACAGGTATACTTCCGTGCTTGGAGTGAACCATCTCCGATCATAATCATTAGATTTTTTACAACAAATGCTGTTTAAGATAAATTATTTTCTGCGTCTATATTTTGTAAGATACTATCATCTATCCATTCATCCAATATACAAACTCCAGCAGGATTACCCCTAAATGATGAATTAGTAAAAACATCAACAATATAATATTTCATTTAAATCATTCCTTTCTATTATATTTAAGATTATATAATAATATAGCATTATTTAATTAAATAAAAGATCAAATAATTGAGTACGCAAGTTAATGTCCTCCGTTATTCATTCCTCTGATATTTTTTTCAAGTTCCTTAGACATTATTATATATTTTTCATCAAGTTTTCTTCCCTGTTTATCTAATAAATTTTCTAATTTTTTTATGCAGTTAAGTTTGGTACTATCTGCGATATGATAATCTTTAATATTTTTAAGTTCTATAAATTCCCTATAATATTTTTCTGCTAATTTCAAATCACCTTTTTTATAATAAAGATCACCTAAGTCTTTTTTCAATTCAACATGTCCTAATTCCAGAGCTTTAAGAGTATATTTAATTATAACATCATAATTTGGTGGATACATAGGTATAAATTCTTCCATTATTTCATGTAATATATTAAAACTATAATTTTTTTCTCCATAATCTAAAACTATTCGATATATCATACCTGCTTTCACTTCATTACTTAGCATTCTTTCAGTTCTTGCATCCAAAAAATTAATATCAGAATTATTTTTTTCATAATATTCTTTGAATTTTTCATAATATTTTTCTGATAAATCATATTTTTTCTGTAGTGTATATATATAACATAAATAAATATAACTTGTCTCAACATTTCCTTTTTCCATTGAAATTAATAAATACTTTTCTGATTGTTTCATTCTATCTTCAAAATTTAGATAATCAAGAGAACCCCAAAATGAACCCCCACTATAAACTTCACCTAACATTCCTGCTATTACTCCTGTATTGTCTTTCTCTAGTTCAGATTCTAAAATTATAATTATTCTTTTCAAATCTTTTTCCCTGTCAATTTCCCCTTGCCCATTATGCTCAACTAATTCAGAATCTAAACGTGTATATATTTTTTCTAGAATTTTATTATTTTCAATTTTCTCCGTTTCATTAATGTTTTTACTAAATGAAATTACTTCTAAAAAAATCATAAATGCTACCAATAATTTTACTGTTTCTTTCATATTATCAACCTTTCTACAAATACTATTTATACCCAAATCATAAATGACTCAATAAAAAAAAATAAAATCTGGAACTTACCAAATTTTAACTACTCTGCCAAAAATATTCTTTTTTTTAATCCAACCATTTACAAATTTGTGATTATTTGATATTTGATACTCAATATATCCATTTTTATTTCTTATCCCTGATATTAAGTGAGTATAATAATTCCCTTTCACTTTACAGAATACAATATCACTTACTTCTAAATTTGTACTGTCTGTTACTGGTTCTAAAGTAACCGGCTGATTCGACTTTAGTATAGGCAGCATAGAATTTCCTGCTTCTTTATACTTTTCGATCCTCTGACCTTCCATAAGTAAAGAAGCTACAAAACTTGCCTTTGACATGCTTGCCTCCTTTCCTTTAAATATAGCATGGTAGGGTGCTGTACAAATATAGCTTTTAAATAACTATACTTTTTTATTCCCTTCCTCATACTATTATAAAAAATTATTCGAAATTTTTCAACTTTATTTTTATAATTTGATTTTTTTACAAATATGTTACAATGTTTATGAAAACAAATTTAAGGTTTTAAATCGTGAAAAAAGCTGGGCTTATGCCTAGTTTTTTAAATTATTATTGATATAATATTTTGTGATTTTCACGAGCCATAAACCTTAAATTTGGAGGAATACTATGTTCAAAGTAGTTTTGATAATTATATTTCTGATTATTTCTAAAATACTTTATTAAGTATTCCTCAGACCATTTGGGCATCAGACCTTTAAAGGTCTTTTTTTTACTGCAATAATTTAAGATACTGTACTCCTTAAACCGATATAATCATGTATTGAAGTCATCATTACCTCTCCTTTATTTTTAAAGGCAAAATCAATTATCTTACTTTCATTTCCATTTACACTTTTATAACCATCACCATATCCAAACATTATCATTGAATTTTTTAAAGCAAATACTTCTTCTTCAATTAATTTTTTTGTTCTTTCTTCTCCATATTTTTCAATTAAATCATTTACTTTCATATGTCTATAATTATTTGGTATTTTTATTTCTTTTATTTTATTTCTTACTTCTCGTAATTCCTCATTAGTATAAAAAGCCTTTTCATTCTCTGTTACTATCATTTTTATTACCTCCTGTTTATTTTATATTATAAGTTTAACATCAAAATATAAAATAGACTAAATTAGATACACCTGATTACAAGTAATTTTTAAAATATCAGTTTATAGTTTTTTTGGCATTTAAAACAATATTCTTTATTTTTCTTAGTTTTTCAGTTAAAAATGAAAAACCTTTTATAAGATTTTTTTCTCGATATATTATTTAGTATTGAAAAATAAATAATACTAAAATTACATGTAAATAAAAAAATCGACTTTAAAAGTCGAAGCCTACTAAAATTCAGTTATTTATAAAATAATAATATGTGGATTGGATTGGTGCGAAAA
>JAGOZX010000115.1 GCA_018058425.1 Sebaldella sp. | reverse complement strand
AGATTATACATTATTCGCTTTAACAGATGGATATGTAAAATTCGAGAAATTTGGAAGAGATAAAAAAAGAATTAGTATTTACTCTGAAAGAGTATAATTTAGATAGAAAATCATCAGTTTTGACTGGTGATTTTTTTATATAAATAATTAAAATAATTGGTAAAATTATATATAATTTTAAATTTATAAAATAATTTAGAAAAATTTATATTTATTTAAAAATTCATATTATTTTTTGAATTTTATTTGAACATTTTATAGATAATTTCTTTTAAAAAATATAAATCATTTGTATAATTATAATATGATTTTTTAAATAATTTGCAAATAAGAAATAAATTTTTAGGATTTTAATGAAATATTTTTTAAAAAAAATTGATTATAAATAAAGTAATGAAATTACAATATCGAGCATTTTCAACGATTAATTGTCAAACATATTTGTATGGAGAAATATACTTTGATCTTTATTAGAAGTAACAAATGATACACTAATAGGAATATAAGAAAAAACATATAAAATGGGAGTAAAGTATAACTTATAAGAGAAATTTAAATAAAAATAGTATTATAATAATTAAATTTAATATAAAAAAAAATAAAGTGAAAAGAGTTGATTTGTATAGAGAAGTATAGTTTTTCATGAATATTTATATTTATAAACCCCATATTTATTTAGATTGATGTCTTCTAAGAGTTGTTGATATATTTGGAAATAAAATGTATAATTTAATACAATTATTCTGAGCAGAAAATTAACTATCTAGCTTAAATAGGAGTTAGTAAAGAAAAAAGATGTATTATTAAAAAACTAAAGCATATGAAAAAATATATGCAAATCAGAGGAGAAAAATGAAAAAAAATAAAAAACTATTGATGTTTTTGGCATTGAATTCATTAGTAACATCTTTTGCAGGCACAATAAATCAGCCAGAAGTAAAATATGACAAATTGTATAATAATATGGTTAAAAACATAGAGACTGAAAAGTCAAATGAAAAAAACTACAAATTAATTCAAAATATTTTAAATAAAAGAAATCAAGAATTAAAAGACTTATATTTACAAAGTGACTATATAGTAAAACCTGAATATCTAGAATGGCAAGTATTTTTTAGTGGGTTTTGTGGTGAAAATAATAGAGGAGATAATACATTAGAAAATACAAAATATTATTCTATGCCGAAAACAGCAGTAACTTCATTGTTTGGAGGAGAGGCAATAGATGGTGAATTTAAACCATATAGAACTAAAGATGAAGCAAAAACAGTGAATTTAGGAATAAGTATGAGTATAAAAGGACTTGATAAAGAAATTAGCGATATAAAAACTACAAATATAAATATACCACAAATAAATACAATTTCAGTAGATTTTTCTGAGCCAGAAGCAATAGGACTAAATTCAATAGTAATGGTAGGGTTTAATGCATTTACACCAAATATAACAACAATAAACTTTAAATCAATTCCAATACTTAGTTTAAATGGTGCAGGCGGGGCAAATGATGGATATACTGGTTTTTTCCCAAACAGTGATCCTGATAAGAATGCAATAATCTCACAAATGGACTTAGGTACAGGTACAATTTATGCACATATAAATGGACATTCAGGTTTGGGAGGTTATGACTCAAAGGTTACTTATGATAACTATTACTTTAATAATTTAACTGGAACTCCTGCTGCCGGAGAAAGCTATACAATTCCTGATGGAATTTCTACAGCTGAAGGAATAGAAATTCCATTAGGAATGTACAATCAAGTTGCAACTGTAAAAGTACAAGGAATTATGAAAGTAATAGATAATCCAGTAACAAGAATAGGAGTATCTGGATCAAATCCTAGTGATCTTGAAATAACACTGGAAGGTGATGATATAAAACCGGTATTTTTAGGTCAGATATTACATTATGATGAGCATTATTTAAAAACACGATATACACTGGATAAACTAGAAGCAAAAGGATGGATAACAACAGCAGAAAAAGTAGAACTAGGAGCAAAATTCTTAGATACCACATTAGGGCATACAACAGCAAACAGAGATTTCCAATATGTAGAAAATAGTGGTGCATGGAATCTAAAAGGATCAAATATAGTGGCAGTTAATTTACAGGCTCATAGTGGCAGTCAAAAAGCTAACAGTGTATTTATTAATAGAGGAATTATAACTGGCTTGAATGAATCAAGCAAGATAAATAATTTAATAGGAAAACAAGTAGCATTTATGTTTACAGAAGGAGCAGCAATAACTAAACAAGAAGGATTTGATAATACAGGGAAAATAGAAATGAGAGCCCCGCAAAGTTTAGCATACCTTATGACAAATACCGCTAGTACATACTCTTATACTAAAACTACTACTCCAACGTCAACTACTGCAGGAGTTGTAACGGGAAAACATTTTCTTATGAATAATGGAGATATAAAACTATATGGAAATAATAATATTGGAGTATATACAAAAAGTGCTCCTAACACTACTATAATTAACACTGAGAACCTTTATAATGATGGTAGTTGGTCTAAAACTTATGTTGAAAAAAGTGATATTAGAAGAAGTGAAATAAGATTCTATAACCCATTAACAGTATTAGGAGATGAAAGTATAGGTGTAGATATAGAAAGAATTCTTAACTTTACTAATTCTAAGATAAAAATAGATGTGGGTACAGAAGATACAAAACAGGCAGTAATAAGTGTGACTGGTGTGGGAGGATTAGAAAATAGTGGAAATGTGGCTGGTGGAGATAGTAGATATACAGATAGTTCTGCTGGTATTTATGTTAATATGACTGGAAATATAATCAAAACAAGTAATATCACAAATGATTATACAGTCTCTCCAACAAATACTACAAGCACATCTACAAGTAGTATAAATAACTCACAATTTACTCTAAATGACTACCTATTAAATATAGGATCATATTCAAGAGGTGGAGCAGGATTAAGAGTAGAAGAATACGGAGACGTGGTACTAGGAAAGTCAACAGATGCTACAACTACTCATGAAATAAATTTACTTGCTGGTGGAGAAAATAATACAGGGATATATATTTCAGGAGATAATGCTAAAGTAACAACTGACGGAATAAATATAAATATTGATGGAAGAAATCAAGTAGGCTCACAAGTAGAAAATAACAGTAAGTTTTACCATAATAGTGGAACAATAATAGTAAATGGAGTAAAGAATACAGGAATAGCTGTAAAATCATCAGGTTTAGGGGAAATAAATGGTACAGCAGTATTAAATGTTAGTGCAAATAATTTAGGAATATACAATAACGGAACATTAAATATGACTGGTGGAGCAATAACAGCACATGGTTTAGCTTCAGTGGGAATATATAGTGAAGCTTCTAATATAAAAGCTAATCTTTCAGGTGGAACAGTTAGAGCAGAAAATGGAGGAATAGGACTTTATTCAGGAAAGAATTCAGTTATGAATTTAAATCAAGGATTAAACTTAGAATCAGGAAGTAAAGGTTTACTCTTCTATAATTACGATAACGCAGGAGCCTTAGGTCAATATAATATAACAGGAGTAATGGGAGCAACAGTAGAAAATGGTGGAACAGTCTTTTATGTAAAAAATGGTCAGACTTTAAATGATTATTTAGGTAATTCATTTATAGGAAGTGGTAAGTTAGATCTAACAATGGAGTCAGGATCTAAGCTATATATTTTAGAAGGAAAAGGAGCAACATTAAATTTAACTACAATAGATAGTATGATAGTTCCAGGATCAGCTTTAACAAATAATGTGCAGATAAATGCTTCAAGCATAAGCGATTACACACCAGTATCAATGGATAAAGGTACATTAGTCTTAGATAGAAATGTAAGTATGGATGATAATTCAGATACATATAAAAGATCAGAGTTTTCATCAGCATCAGTAAATGTGAATAATGTAACGACAATCTCTGGTACACAAAATGATCAAATAGGAATAGCTCAAAAGAATTATGCAGGCTCAACTGGAATAAATGAAATAACAATAACAAATAATGGGATAATAGATCTAAGTGGAAATAGTGCAATTGGAATAGCGGCAGACTACGGTCACATAGTAAATAATAATAAAATACAAGTAACAGGAAATAGTTCAGTAGGAATAGTAACAGCAAATGGAACACAAACAGAAAATAATGGAGAAATAGTAATAGAAGGAACAAATACAGCGGGAATTTACGGAGTAAACTATTTAGATGGAGCTACTTCATCAAGTACATTAGGATATGGAAATGATGGAATAAACATATCAAATAATGGAAAGATAACTTCAACAGGTTCAGATAAAGTATACGGAATCTATTCAAATAATACAGCAGGATCAACAGCAGGAATAGTATTAGGAAATGGCTCAAACATAGATGTAAGCACATCAAATGGTGGAGTAGGAATCTATGCGTATAAGACAGCTGTAACAGGTGGAGGAACATTAACAGTAGGAACAAATGGATTAGGAATGTATGCAAAAGATAGTAATATAAATCTAACTAACTTAAGTATGAATTTAAAAGGTAATGATGTATTAGGTTTTTACTTAGATGGAACAACAAACTTTGCAGGAACAGGAAATGTAAATGTAGATGGACAAAATATAGCGCTGTTTAATATAAAATCAAATGGAAGTTTTACAAATAACTTTAATGTAACATCAACAGTAGGATCATCATATACAGTAGGAAATGTAAATAATGGAACATTCTACTATAACGGAACAGCAAATTTAGGAGGAAATGGAAGTTTACTAAGTGGTAATAATACAGCAGTGCTTTTAGATACAGCATCAAATGTAAGTTCAAGTGAAGCAAGCGTAGTAGGAGTGTCATTAAATGGTCAGTATAATGGAGTATTACCAGCAGGATTTACTGTAGGAATAGATGGAGAAAATAGAGGGAACATAGCATTAGGAGATAGTTCGGCAGGATTATACGGTCAGGCTGGAACAAGATTAAGTAATATAGGAAATATTTTAGTAGGAAATAGTTCAATAGGAATATACACAAAAGATGTAGGATCATTTGCAACAAATAATGGAAACATATCATTAGGAGAAGGGTCACAGGGAATTTATACAAATGAAAGCACAAATGCAGATAACTTAGGAAGTGGACACATAGTAAGTACAGCTAAAAATGCAACAGGAATTTATAGTGAAAGTACAAATGTAATGTCTGTAAGTAACGCAGGAGAAATAGATTTACAAGGTGACAAGTCAATAGGAATTTATACAAAAGGAACAGGAATAAAAACAATAAATAATGCAGGAACAATAAATATAGGAGCATCACATAATGAAAGTGAAGTAGGAATAGGAATTTATATTGAAAATACTGGAGATAGTATAACAAATACAGGAGTAATATCAGCAGGAGTAAATTCAGTAGGTGTATATAGTAAAGCCGGAACAGTAAATCAAAGTTCAGTAATAAATGCAGCTAATGATGGAATAGGAATTTATTCTGATGGAGGAATAGTAAACTTAAATGTAGGTTCATCATTAAATATAGGAAGTAACTCAGCGGTAGGGGTATATGCCTTAAATGGAGCAAATGTATTAAATAACGGAACAACAACAATAGGAGATAATAGTTTTGCTTATGGTTTAAAATCTGGATCAAATCTAATAAATAATTTGGGGGTAACTTTAGGAGATAATGGAGTATTTGTATATGGCAATGGAGCTGGAAATATAGTAAATAATTCAGCCGGAACAGTAATGATGACGGGTTCAAATAACATAGGCTTTTATACTGAAAATGGCGGGAATATTGATAATAAAGGAAGTATAACAGGGACATCAGGAAAAGCAAATATAGGAATTTACAATAATGGTGGAATCATAAAGAACACTGGGAATATATCAGTAGGAGATTCAATAATAATAGAACCATTAGATTCAACTAAAAATAGCTATGCAGTAGGAATCTATGGAGAAAACTCAAGTATAGAAAACCACGGAGATATATCAGTAGAATACTATGGAATAGGAATATATAATAAAAACGGAACAACACCAACAATAAACTATGGGAAAATATCAAGTGATTCTGAGGGAGCAATTGGTTTATTTATTGAAAACGGAAAATTAGAGAACTATGGAGAAGTTACATTAAATGGAAATAGTTCAACAGGAATTTATGCGAATAAGGGATCAGAAATAATAAACCATGGAGTAATTACAACAAATGGAGATAGTTCAGTAGGAATAAGTTTAAATATAGGTTCAACAGTGGATAACCAAGGAACAATAAATGTTAATGGGAATAACAGTCAAGGAATCGAAATGAAGGGTGGTTCAACAATAATAAATGGTACAGGAGGAATAATAAATGTATCAGGAAGCGTAACAGGATCATCAGCAACATCACATGGAGGAACAAATTATGCGGTACCAAGTATAGTAAATGCAGGAGTAATAAGAGTATCGGAAAACTTTGAAGCTAAAGGGCTGGACATATCAATAAAAGTAGAACCAAGTACAGTAACGGCAGCAACAATGACATCGGATTTAGGAGCAGCTTTTGTATCAAATGCAGTGAAATTTTATGCACCATCATTTGAAACAGCAGATCCAATAAATGTATTAAGTGGATTTGCAACAGGAACACATGCAAAAGTATATAAGTTTGAAGATGTATTTAATCCAGTGACAGAAGATGAAGGTGGACCAAATACAGGATTAGTAAAAGTAGCAAGTAAATCATTAACATGGTCAGCAACACCAGTGTTAAATGCAAATGGAAATGTAGATATCTGGATGGAAAAAATACCTTATGATGATTTTACAAATGGTCTATGGTATGAAGATTTTGGGCGTGCATTAGATGGTAAATTTGCAGGGTCAACAGGAGATGCAGGAAAGATATTTGATAAGATAGATACAATAGAAACAGAGTATGACTTAAGAAAAACAATGGGAAGTTTAGCAGGAAATGTATATGCTAATATGAACCAAAGAGAAGAAGATATAGCAGCAACATTTGAAAACTCATTAAACTTAATGCAGAATTCGACAAATAATACAAAAGAGAATGTAAAGATAAATATAATAACAGGAAAAAGCGAAACAACTGAAGATACAGATGGAGTTGTAGGATATAATTCAGAAACAGTAGGAGTATTAGCCTTAAGAGAAGTAGAGAGAACATATAAAAATACATTTGGATATTCATTAGGTTATACACATACAAACTTTGAATTTAAAGATGGAAATAATAGTGAAGAGGATGTAGATACAATCCAATTAGGATTACATAATAAGTATAGATCAAATGACTGGATATTACGAAATGACTTAACAGGAAGAGTAAGTATTCATAATGTGGATAGAAACTTAGATTGGTCATCAGCAGGAAGATCAGAAATGAATGGAACATATGAATCGTACAGTATAACAAGTGATAATAATTTAGGGAAAGAGTTATCATTAGGAAAGAATGCAAGTATTACACCTTATGGTGGGATAAGAGCAATGT
>JAGOZX010000047.1 GCA_018058425.1 Sebaldella sp. | reverse complement strand
GATAAAAGTAATAAAAAGGGTCTCATATGGGATCAAAAGTTTTGAAATACTGAAAAAACTAATACAATTGAAGATTGCATAAGGGTTTCAGCATTTTTTGACCCCACTACTTGACAGAGAACCTTTTTTTATATAAATTGGGTAATTGTAACAACTAAAAAGGCTGGATAGATTACCTCCCCCAGCCTTTTTAGTTATTTTATGCTTTCTAATTTTTACAGATACTTTTTTTATCTTGATATATTTTTACTAAGGAATCGTCTGCTGCATTATATTTATAAATAATTTTTGTATTTTATTATTTAAATAAAATATTTAATACTTCCAATTTTCAGGATCCTTATTCCATCTTAAAGCTATTTCTGCTTCTGTTTCACTTAGATAATTTCCTGTTTTTAATAGTTCTATCAAAATATCAAAATTTGATATTGTGTCACATTTACAGTCTATTTTGGCAAAATTTTCAGTAGCCTTAACAAAATTATATGAAAATATTGCCTTAACTTCAACATTTTTTACTCCTTCACTCCTTAATACTTCTACTGCATTAATACTGCTTCCTCCAGTTGAAATCAGATCCTCGATTACTACAACTCTTTTTCCAGCTACATCTGCTCCTTCTATCTGTCTTCCAACCCCATGTCCTTTTGGCTTACTTCTCACATAGGCAAGTGGCTTTCTTAACTTTTCTGCTATAAATGCCGCCCAAGAAATCCCAGCTGTTGCCACACCGGCTATAACATCTACATTATCAATATCTATTAGTTCTATAAAACTATCTACTATACTTTCACGTTCATCTGGATATCCAAGTATTACCCTATTATCACAGTAAATAGGACTTTTTATTCCTGATGAAAAAGTAAATGGCTCCCCTACATTTATTTTCACAGCTTTTAAATCAAATAATATTTTAGCCGTTACCTCTTTTTTATTCATTAATTTCTACTTCCTTTCCTCTATTAAAATTTATCTTATTATTTAAAAATACAACATTTCCATTTACTATTGTTATTTCATTTTTACCTTTAAGCTTCCAACCTTCATATGGTGACCACGCACATTTAGATAGTAATTCTTTTTTTTCTACTACCCATTCTTTTTCTAAATCTACAACTATTATATCAGCATCATATCCTACTTTTAGCTTCCCTTTATTTTTTATATTAAATATTTTTGCGGGATTTTCGCACATTAGTTCCTGTATTTTTTCTAAAGTTACTTTACCTTGATTATAGGCAGTCAACATAAGCCCCAAGGAAGTTTCTACTCCAGGCATTCCAAAGGTTACCTTTTCCAGCTTTTCAGATAATAAATGCGGAGCATGATCTGTCCCTATTGCATCTACACTTCCATCATTTATACTTTTCCAAAGATACTCTCTATCTTCCTTAGTTTTTAGTTCTGGTTTCATTCTATAAAGAAGTTCTTTCTCCTTTGTCGACTCTCTCATATCTATATCTAAAAATAGATGGTGTGGAGTAACCTCTGCATAGACCGGATGCTTCTCATTATTTAATAATTTATCTATTTTAGCCTTCTGAATTTTCTCCATTTCTTCTCTTGAAGAAACATGACATATATACAGACCTTTTCCATAATCTTTATTATATTCCAAAGCTTTTTCTATCATTTCATTCTCTGCATGTACAGTTAAAAAATTTGAAGACTCTACTATTTTTTTTAATACTTCATTATCTTCTACAAGCATTTTCCCAGTACTCACATTTAAAAATACCTTTGTAGATAAGACTCCCTTTACTTTTTTTATTTCAGAAGAATTATCATCTTTGCTCCCACCAAAGTGAAAAGCATAATTTACAACACATTTTTCACTAGCTATCTTTCTTTTTAATTCTAAATCTTTCAAAGTAATTGTTGCTGGATCAGTATTAGGCATATCAGCAAATGTTGTTATCCCGCCTTTTGCACAAGCTTTTGAGCCTGTTTCTAAATCTTCTTTTTGTGTAAAACCTGGATCTCTCATATGTGTATGAGCATCTATTATTCCTGGCATTACATACTTATCTTCTAAATCAAGTATTTCCAATTCTTTATTCTCTTTCTCTAAAGATAATTTTTTTGCCCTTTCTAAATCTATATAGTCTGCTATCTCTGCTATTTTTCCATCTATTATTAAAATATCTTTTTTCTCACCATTTACTAAAGTTCCATTTTTTAATAACATCCTATTACCTACCTTTCCTTATGAAATTGCACTTTCTATTTCTGCTAATATCATCTCTGCTGCTTTTCTAGGATCTTTAGCCTTAGTAATTGGTCTTCCTATTACTAAGTAGTCTGCTCCATTCTTTATAGCCTCACTGGGAGTCATAACTCTCTTTTGATCATTTATTCCAGCCCATTCTGGTCTAACGCCAGGACAGACAGTAATGAAGTTTTCACCACAAGTTTCCTTTATTTTCTTTGCTTCTTGTGCAGAACAAACTATCCCATGTAAATTACTTTCTTTAGTTAGGATTGCTAAATTCATAACCATATTTTCCAGACTCTCTTGAGTTTTATATGTTTCTCTCATTTCATCTTGATTTATATTAGTTAAAACAGTTACAGCTATGCATAAGCTCTTAGAATTCATATCTTTTAACATTTTTGCTATATCTGTCATTGTTTGCTTTCCACAAGTTGCATGAATATTAAATAAAAAGACTTCTTTTTTTGCTGCATATTCACAGGCCATTTTTGTGGTATTATTTATATCATGAAATTTTAAGTCTAAAAATATTTTTTTATTCAATGATTGTAGATAATCAATCACACTTCCATTAGTATTTAAAAATATTTCTAAACCTACTTTATAAAAATCTATTTTATCCCCTAATTCTAAAACTAATTTTTTTACCTCATCTAATTCTTTATAATCCAAAGCTACTATTACTTTATCTTTAGCTGTCATTATTTCTCCTTTCTTCTTTCTTAGGTTTTATTATGTTTTTATACAAATAGACGTCACAGATCCTTACGTCATTTCATTCCTCAGGATGACAAATTTAAGGCTGCGTTTTTGTTAAATAATTCATCCTAATAAATTAATTCTATAAGCTAAATTAACCCTACATTTTCATCAAATAGTAGTCCTACAAGTCATAATCACTATCCCATAAAAATCCTACTTCTATACCCCACTCCATCATCTTTATGAGCATACCCTACTATTTCAGATATATTAGAAATCCTATTAACCCTACAATACTCCTCTAATCCCTTTTTGATCTCCACCGCTGACAATGGATTTTGAAAGAATCCTGTTCCCACAGCTATTGTACTTGCCCCTGCAAGAAAAAACTCTATTGCGTCCTCCACTGTACTTATACCACCCATTCCTAATATTGGTATAGATACTGCATTTGAGACTTGATAAATCATTCTTAATGCGATAGGTTTCACAGCTGGTCCTGATAAGCCACCAAATACATTTCCTAATAAAGGTTTCTTTTTATTTATATCAATTGACATTCCAAGTAATGTATTTATCAAAGATACAGCATCTGCACCCTCTGCCTCTACTATTTTAGCTATATCTACTATATCTGTTACATTTGGTGACAGCTTTACTATTAATGGCTTTTTAGTTACCTTTCTTACTTCTCTTGTTACCTTCGCAGCCATAACTGGATTTGCTCCAAATGCCATCCCGCCATCTTTCACATTTGGACATGAAATATTTAGTTCTATCCCTTTTATTAAATCTATCTTCTCTATTCTTTCTGCTATTTCAATATATTCTTCTAATACTTTTCCATTTATATTAGCGATTATTGGAACATTAATTTTTTCTTTCAGCTCTTTAGAAATTACCGTTTCAAAATATTCTATCCCCGGATTTTCAAGTCCCACAGAATTTAACATTCCAGCAGGTGTTTCAGCTATTCTTACACCCATATTCCCATCTCGCAGCTCCATTGTCAGCCCTTTTATCAATATTCCTCCAAGCTCATTTGGATCAAAGTAATCTTTATATTCTAAACCAAATCCAAAACATCCACTAGCTGTCATTATTGGGTTTTTTAAATTTATTCCAGCAAATTTTGTTTCTAAAACTCCCAAAGTTCCACCTCTCACTTTCTTAAGCTCTATATTTTTATTACACACATTTTATATCTTCTATCCCTACTGTATCTAAATCCTTCATTATTAATATCTGGCTGTCAAATACCGGGCCATCATAACAAACTTTTTTCATTCCAATTTTTGTTTTTATAGAACAACCTACACATGCCTTAATCCCACAGGCCATTCTCTCTTCCATAGACACTTCACATCTTATATTATTTTCATGAGCAATTTCTGCTATTTTCTCCATCATAATATGCGGCCCACATGTATATATAATATCTATCTTTTCTTTTAATAATAATTCTTTTAATAATTGAGTTACCAGAGCCTTTTTCCCAAAACTTCCATCATCACTACAAGCTAATAATTCTACCCTGCTTAAATCAAAACTCCCTAAAATTTTTAGAGCTTCTTTATCTCTGCCTCCAGCAATAAAAGTTACTTCATTTTCATTTTTTATATCATTAATCAATTGTTTTAATGGGGCAAGACCAATTCCTCCACCTATTACGACTGCTTTTTTCTTTATTATCCCTACTTCAAACCCTGTTCCTAAAGGTCCTTGTATATTTATAGTATCTCCTGCTTTATATAAAGACATTTCTTCTGTCCCTTTTCCCATTACCTTATAAACAAATTCTAATATTTTATTTTCTCTATCCACAGAATGAAGACTTATAGGCCTTTTTAATATTCTCATTTCATTCTTACATTTTAAAAGATAAAACTGTCCTGTTTTTGGAACTATCATTGTATCATCTATTTTTATTTTCAATAAATAATTTCCAGTACCTATTTCTTTATTTTCTATGATTTTTCCATCCTTTAAAAAATCTGTCATCTTTCCTCCACTCCTATTTTATATAAAAGTTATTATCCAAAATATATCATAAATGTACTAATTTAGATACTATGATTATTTTAAAACTATCTCTTCTTCATTTATTATTTTTTCACAATATACACATCTGTATTTTCTTTCCTTACTATCACTTTCATTTAAAAACTTAGTCTTCATATTTTCACTGTTAGTAATACATCTATTATTATTACACTTCATTAGTCCAACTATCTTTTTAGGTACTGGAACCTCTTTTTTTTCCTGTACATGAAAGTCTTTTATAATATTTATAGTGGCTCCTGGTGCTATTATTGATATTTTTTCCAGTTCTTCTTCTGTTAAATTCCTAGATGCTACTTTTATTATACCTTTTTTTTCTAATGAATTACTTGTTAGATTAAAAGCAATTGTCACAGTTTCTTTTGAATTTTTTAAGTCTAATATTTCGACCACTTTTAGCGCCTTATCTGTAGGCAGATGATCTATTACAGTTCCATTTTTTATAGCTGATATTTGTAATTCCATTTTTTCACTACCCTTCTATTTTTTCTTTTATTCCAAGTGCTACTAACATCATTGCTTCTCTTACTGGAACTCCATTCTTAGCCTGTTTAAAATAAAGCGCATGTTTGGTATTATCTAAGTCAGTATTTATTTCATCTACCCTTGGAAGTGGATGAAGAATTATCATATCATCTTTACACTTATCTAAGATATTCTCTTTTGAAATAACATAAACGCCCTTTACTTTTTCATATTCATCTTCATCTGGAAATCTTTCCTTTTGAACTCTAGTCATATAAAATACATCTATTTCACTTAAGCAATCTCGAAAATCTTCTAATATTTCATAGTCTATATTTAACTTGTCCAAATCCTCCAAAATATACTCTGGTATTTTTAATATCTCTGGTGAGATAAAATAAATTTTAGGATTAAAATGGCTTATCGCCTTCACTAATGAATGTACTGTTCTTCCATATTTTAAGTCCCCTACAAAAGCTATTTTCAAATTTTCTAAAGTCTTTTTTTCTTTTAAAATGGTATATAAATCAAGTAATGTTTGACTTGGATGCTGATTTATTCCATCTCCTGCATTTAACACAGGTACACTTGCTGTATCAGCTGCTAATTTTGCTGATCCATCTAATGGATGCCTTATTACTATTAAATCTGAGTAAGCTTCTGCCATTCTTATTGTATCAGATAGAGTTTCTCCTTTTTTTATTGATGTTCCATCAGGGGAATCAAATCCTAAAACTTGTGCTCCAAGCCTTTGTGCTGCTGATTGAAATGAAAGTCTTGTTCTAGTACTTGGTTCAAAAAATAATGTCGAAATTATTTTCCCTTTTAAAAGTTCACCTTTATTCTTATCATTCTCTATCTCTGTAGAAACTTTTAAAATGTGTAGTATTTCTTCTTTAGACATATCCCTCATAGAAATAATATCTTTTCTAGATTTTTTCAAAGCATTTCCTCCTAATTTTTTCTCCTTTTACTTCCCCTCTTTGTTAAAAAGAAAGTTCAGGGTATTTTTTCTTTTTTATCTTCTAAAACTCTTCATTCATTTCATAAATCTCTATCTCCTTTTTATGAAGTTCCATCTCTAGTATTCCTAATATCGCATTCAAAGTATCTAAAGATGTCAAAACTTCTATGCCATATTCCACTGCCGTTCTTCTTATTTTAAATCCATCTCTTTGTGAATCATTTGCCTTTGTTGGAGTATTTACTAATATATCTATTTCTCTATTTTTTAACTTATCTAAAATATTTGGAGACTCATCACTAATTTTATTTACTATTTCTGACTCTATTTTATTTTTTTTCAAAAACTTATGAGTCCCATATGTAGCAAATAACTTATATCCTTGTTTTATCATTCTCTCTGCCAATGATAAGAACTCATCTTTATCATTTTCATTTAAAGTAACCAGAGCTCTTTTCATACCTCCCAAATAATTTCTATTAGTAGCAATTAAGCCTTTATATACAGCCTCTTCATATGTCTTTCCAATTCCCAAAACTTCCCCTGTGGATTTCATTTCCGGCCCTAATGATATTTCTATTCCATCTATTTTTTCTGTGGAGAAAACAGGTACTTTTACTGCAATTAACTTTGGATCTTTATACAGCCCTGTTCCATATCCTAAATTTTTTAATTTTTCTCCTAATATTACTTTAGTTGCGAGTTCTATTACAGGAATATTAGTTATTTTAGATATATATGGTACAGTTCTTGAAGACCTTGGATTTACTTCTATTATATAAAGCTCACCTTTATACGCTATAAACTGAATATTTATCATTCCTAAAACTTCTAATTCCTTAGCTAGTGTTCTAGTTGTTTCCAGAATCTTTTCCTTTAATTCTTCTGATACATTTTGTGTTGGACAGACAGTTATAGAATCTCCTGAATGCACTCCTGCTCTTTCTAAATGTTCCATAATACTTGGAACTAATATGTCTTCTCCATCACATATTGCATCAATTTCGATTTCCAATCCATTTAAATACTTATCTATTAATACTGGATTTTCTGTATCTCTATAAAAAGCTGATTCTAAGTACTTTATCAAATTATACTCATCATAACAGATTTCCATACCCTGTCCACCTAAGACATATGAAGGTCTGACTAGTACAGGATATTCTATTTTATCTGCTACTTTTATACCTTCTTCGATATTCCAAACTGCTTTTCCACTTGGTTTTTTTATTTTTAATCTATCTATTAATTCATCAAATCTTTCTCTATTTTCTGCCTCATCTATCTTATCAGCAGAGGTCCCTATTATTTTCACACCATGCTTAGTCAGATCTTTTGCTAATTTTATTGCTGTCTGACCACCAAATTGTAATATGACTCCTTCTGGATTTTCTTTTTTTATTACTTCCAAAACATCTTCTGTTGTTAATGGTTCAAAATACAGTTTATCAGCAGTTGAAAAATCTGTAGATACAGTTTCAGGATTATTATTAATTATTATTGCTTCGATTCCCATTTCCTTTAGTGCAATAATATTATGTACTGTACAATAATCAAATTCTATTCCCTGTCCAATTCTTATTGGCCCTGACCCAATAACTATAATCTTTCTCTTATTTGAGATTACCACTTCATCAAATTCATCATAGGTTGAGTAGTAATATGGTGAAACTGCTTCAAATTCAGCTGCACAAGTGTCCACCATTTTATAGACTGGTTTTATATTAAGTTCCTCTCTCTTTAACCTTATATCTTCTACTGTAACTCTCATCAAATCAGCAATTCCTTTGTCAGAAAAACCCTTCTTTTTCCAGTTCCGGAGATTTACTTCATTTAAATCTTTTAATCCTATTGTCTTTAGGAGTTCTTCTTGCTTTATTATCCACTCTAGCTTTTCTATAAAAAATATATCTATTCCTGTTAATTTAGCTAATGCTCCTTTTACATATCCTCTTCTTAGCATCTCAGCAAGGTCAAATATTCTTTCATCATCTGGTTTTTGTATTCGTTTTTTTAGTTCCTCCAAGCTCCTTTTAGAAGATGCTGGATGCACTAAATTATTTTGTCCTATTTCAAGTGATCTTACTCCTTTTAAAAAAGCACTTTCAAAATTATTACCTATTGCCATTATTTCACCTGTAGCCATCATCTTTGTTCCTAATCTTCTATCTACCTTCTGAAACTTATCAAAGGGCCACTTAGGTATCTTTACTACAATATAGTCCAGTGCTGGTTCATGACATGCATAAGTTTTTCCTGTTACTTCATTTCTTACTTCATCTAAAGTATATCCTAGTGAAAGTTTAGCTGCCACTTTAGCTATAGGATAACCAGTAGCCTTTGAAGCCAATGCTGATGATCTAGAAACTCTTGGATTTATTTCTATAATCGCATATTCAAAAGAGATTGGATTTAGTGCAAACTGTACATTACACCCCCCTATTATTTCTATTTCATTTATTATCTTTATTGAAGATGATCGTAGCATCTGATATTCTTTATCTGAAAGAGTTTGTGATGGTGCTACTACTATAGAGTCACCTGTATGTATTCCCACTGGATCAATATTTTCCATATTGCATACAGTTATACAATTTCCATTCTTATCTCTTATTACTTCATACTCTATTTCTTTCCATCCTAATATTGATTTTTCTAACAATACTTGACCCGCTCTTGACAGCTGTAAGCCTTTTAAGAGTATATTTTTTAATTCTTCAGGATTAGCGGCTATTCCACCTCCGCTTCCTCCAAGAGTATACGCTGGTCTTACTACTAAAGGATAACCAATTTTAGCTGCAAACTCTATTCCTTGTTCTAAATTTGTTACAATGCTTGATTCTATAACTGGCTCACCTATTTTTAACATCACATCTCTAAAAAGTTCTCTATCTTCTCCTTTTTTTATAGACTCTATAGAAGTTCCAATTACAGCTACATCATACTTTTCTAAAATTCCACAATCTTTCAACTCTACAACTAAATTTAATGCTGTTTGCCCGCCCATACCAGGAAGTATAGAATCTGGTTTTTCTTTAGCTATTATTTTTTCTATACACTCTACATTCATTGGTTCTATATAGACTTTATCGGCTGTTTTTCTATCTGTCATTATTGTAGCAGGATTAGAATTTATTAATACCACTTCTATCCCCTCTTCCTTTAATGCCTCACAAGCCTGTGTACCTGAGTAATCAAATTCAGCTGCCTGTCCTATTACAATTGGGCCAGACCCTATTACAAGTACTTTTTTTATAGAGTTGTTTTTCATTCTTCCTCCTTTTTTTAATTATCTTAATTTTAAAACTTATTTTCTCTTATCATCTCTAAGTAATCATCAAATATATAAGCTGTTTCTTCAGGCCCAGGTGAAGCCTCTGGATGAAATTGTACTGTATATATTTTTAATTCTTTATTTTTCATTCCTTCCACAGAGTTATCATTTAAATTTATGTGACTTAGTTCCATTCCTATTGGAAGCTCCAAAACTTGATATCCATGATTTTGAGAGCTCACATATATTTTATTTTTTTCTATATCTTTGACGGGATGGTTTCCTCCTCTATGCCCAAATTTCATTTTTGAAGTTTTCCCACCTAATGCTAGAGCTATCAGCTGATGACCTAAGCATATTCCAATAATTGGTTTTTTCCCTACAAATTTTTTTATCATCTCTACTACTTCTGGAAGATCCTCTGGATCACCTGGTCCATTTGAAAGGAAGACTCCATCTGGATTATATTCCATTATTGTTTCATAACTACTGTTTGATGGATATACTCTTATATCACACCCTCTTTTTACAAAAGAATCTATTATATTCTTCTTTATTCCAAAATCCATAATTGCAATTTTTTCCTTTTTACCTTCTATTTTTAAAATATCTTTTCTGCTTACATTTGATACAGCGCCATTATTTGAAAAAGATGAAAATTTTTCTTTTAATTCTTTTTGTGATAATTCATCTGTTGTAATAATTGCTTTCATTGATCCGCTTTCTCTAATTACCTTAGTAAGCTGTCTAGTATCTACATTCTTAAATCCCATAATCTTACTCCGCTTTAAATAAGCATCTAAGGTTATTTCACATCTAAAATTATTTGGAAGATTTGCATCTTCTTTAATTATAAATCCCTTTACTTTTACTCCATCTGATTGGCTGTCCTCGAGATTTATTCCATAGTTTCCAATTAATGGATATGTCATTACAACAATCTGACCATAATATGAAGGATCTGTTAATACTTCCTGATATCCTGTCATCACTGTGGTAAAAACTAATTCTCCCACAGCTTCCTCCAAATAACCAAAGGCTTCTCCATAAAAAATCATTCCATTTTCTAATATTAGCTTTGCTTTCATCCTTCCTCCTTTATAATTTTTTGCGTATAAAAAAAGGAATAATAATTATTTAATTAAAATAACCATTATTCCTTTTGTTTCTAAAATACAATATATTGTAAGAATTAAGTTCTTTAAATTTATCATTTAATAATATGATAAATAGATTTATAAAATAGACATAACACTGAAAAATTTCTTTAAAATTATTTTTTACTGCACTAGATTTCAACACATTAATTTTCATAATTTTTCAGTCTCCTCTCTTTATTTTACACACTTGTATTAGTCTATCAAATATAAGAATAGAAGTCAATATTTTTTTATATTTTTATAAAATAAAGTTCTGCATAAATTAAAGTTGCTAAAAACTAAATAAATTAATGACCCGCTCCACTCATATTCAACCCAATAACTCCACATACAATCAAGAGAATCGAAACTATTTTTAGAGCATTGTAGCTTTCTTTAAAGACTAAAACACCTATTATGGCAATTATAACTATCCCAAAAGAAGACCATGTAGCGTACACTAAACTAATAGGCAGTTTCTTTAGTGATAATGGTAAAATACTAAAGCATATAACATAGGAAATAAACATTCCTATTGAAGGTAATAACTTAGTTAATCCATTTGATAATTTCATTAATGTTGTTCCTGTTACTTCAAATATAATTGCAAGTATTAAATAAATCCATTCCATTTATATATCTCCTTAAACTATAATAAGCCTATCTCTAGGCTTATTATAGTTTATATTAATTTTAAAGGCTTGTCAAATTTTAGAATTATATTTAACCTATAACTTTTTTTTCTGAAAGCCGAAGTTGTCTTTTTTTTGTTAACCTTAAAATATGTGAATACATATATATTACTATATAAGAAATTCCTAAACCTAGTCCTATTCCTGCTAGAACATCTGTAAAATAGTGTAAATTTAGATATATTCTTGAAAACCCTATTCCAAATGCCATTATAGCAATTATAGGTTTATACTTTAATTTAAAATAACTATATACTCCTAAAACAGCAAAGGCCACTGAAGTATGTGATGATGGAAATGAGCTTGTTCTAGAAGCTTTAACTAATGGAACTATATTTAAATATGTGTAAGGTCTTTCTCTATTAAATACATCTTTCAATAAATCGTTAAAAAATAATGCTAGTAACACTGATACCAGCATTAAGAATCCAACTTTTCTAGTTTTCTTTATTCCAAGTAATATTAGTAGCAGTATTATCCAAATAATACCATCATCACCTAAACTTGTAAAAATTATCATTATTTTATCTAATATTGAATTATGTATAGTACTTATAAAATTTATAAAACTTTGATCTATAATATTTAGCATTTTATCTCCACATCTAATCTTTTTTATACTACTATTATAGACAAGAATTTATTTTTTTCGCTTTGATTAAACTGAAAGTTTTATGTTGTATTCTGAAAATCACATGAATGCCATGTTTTTAACTTATTTCAAATAAAAAAAGACTGCCATAAAAAGCAATCTTTTACATAACTTAAACATATATAAGCCCAAAAATTCTAAGCAGCTTTCTCATCAACAAGCCATTGCTTTCTCTTAAAGAGCCCACACACAACATAGGCTACAACTAAACCTAATAATGCTCCTCCAATAATATCAGTCAAATAATGTACATTTAAATACACTCTAGAAATGGATATAAAAAGAGCTAAGACTAAACCATACCATTTATATTGCGAATTCATAAAGTATAAAACTCCAAAAGCTGCAAATGAAGATGCAGTATGTCCTGATGGAAATGAATATGATTTTGGTGCTTTTACTAGTAATCTTAGACCTTCTATAGCTTCAAAAGGTCTCTCCCTCTTTACTACATTTTTTAAAATACCTTCTCCTAAAACTGCAGTTATAAATAGTGCAGTTAAGTATATTATCCCTAATTTTCTAGTTTTTTTCCTTAATATTAAAATAATTCCTATTAATATCCAAATTATCCCTGAATTTCCTAGACTTGTAAAAAGAATCATCGCCTTATCTAAAATTGGAAAATGGATTTTATTTACAAACTCTATTGCTTGTATATCAATGTTAATCACAATTTTCTCCTTAATTTTCTGTTTAACTAAATTATAAATCATTTATAGTAGAATCCTCTTTATTTTAAATGAAATCATTATGAATTTTCCAAATAAAACTAAGAAAATTATTTTATCTTATTTATATATGACCGTATAACTTCTGCTGAATTTTTAAACTGTATTTTTTCATTTCCAAATAAATCTAATTCTATTACTTCTTTTATTCCATTGTTTCCTAAAATAGCAGGAACACTCATAAAAATATCATTCTCACCATATTCTCCAGCTAAACACACAGATAGTGGATATATTCTATTTTCATTATTAAATATTGACTTTATTAATGTTGCAGCAGCTGTTCCTATTCCAAAACATGTCGCTCCCTTACCTAATAATACTTCCCAACCTGCATAAGAAGTTTCTTTCAGAATCTTATCAAGGTCTAAATCTTTTAATTCTTCTTTATTTTTTCGATATTCTAAAAATGGTCTTCCACCAATATACATATGTGACCATGGAATCATCTGTGAATCACCATGTTCTCCTAAAGAATATCCTTGTATACTTTTAGGATCAATATTCATAATATCACTCATTATTCTCTTAAACCTAGCAGAATCTAAAGATGTCCCTGTTCCTATAACTCTATTTTTAGGAAACCCTGATTTTTTCCACACATAGTGCGATATTACATCACAAGGATTAGTTATTACTAAAATAATACCGTCAAAACCACTTTGAAGAACTTTAGGCATTATATTATCAATAATCTTTACACCATCATCTAAAGTATCAAGTCTTGTCTGTTCAAACCTTGGTAATGGTCCTGCTGCTATTACTAATATCTCTGCATCTTTTAATTCTGAATAATCTTGGCTTTTTATTATCATATTTGAATCTAAATTAGCTAATGAATCCTTTAAATCCAACATTTCACTTTTTACCTTATCTTCTTTTATGTCTATTAATACTAATTCGTCGCAAATTCCTCTTGTGACTATACTAAAAGCAACATGCGAGCCTACATTTCCGACTCCTATTATCCCTACTTTTCTACTTTTAATACTCATTTAGCTGTCTCTCCTTCATCTCCAATTATTATTTTTTTATAACTTCTATATATTTTATATTCATATTATGTTTACTTAAAAACATTTGTTCAAATTCTGTTTGAATATTTTCATGAATTTTTTCTGTATTATAAAGATCATCAGTGTGAAAAACCACATCATATCCATCTAACTCATTTAATAACTCTAAAACATCTGAGTAATATCCTTCATGATCTGTCTTAAAGAAAAACTTTCCTCCTGACTTCATTACTACATCCAGTTTTTGAAACAATTCCTTACTTATTAATCTTTTATGCTCTGACCCAGTCCAAGGATCAGGGAAATTTATATATAATCCAGATATTTCATTTTCAGAAAGAAATTCTAATAATTTTTCTCCTCTTTTTCTTAAAAACAGTAAATTAGGAAGTCCTCTTTTTTTAGACTTTGTTGCTGCCATTACAAGTCTTTTAAATCTTAACTCTAGAGCTAAATAATTTCTATCTAAAAACTTTTCAGCATTATTAGCAGTAAAATTTCCACTTCCACAACCTATTTCTAAGTATATTGGATTATCATTTTTAAAGTAATCTTTCCACTTCCCCTTATTCTTATCTATTAATTCTTCATCATACATTATATAATCAGGGTATTCAGTTAATTTCTCCATATAAATATTATATTTTTTTTTGGGGTAATTAAAAAAAAACTGCCATAATTCCTTTTTCTCATTCTTTTCCATATTTTCTCCTACTTTTAAAATTTTGTACTTCTCATCAAAAAATCATTATAAAAAAATTTCATCCATTATTTCATCTATCATATTATATTTTTGAAAAAACTTATTAGTATCTATATTTTCAGATGACATACTTAAAATAGTATTTTTTAATTCATCTTCATTATTAACTACTTTGACCAATCCAAGTATCGCAGCCTTTTCTACTATATCTCTAATATTTTCATAATTATTTCCTATAACAGGAACTTTTCCATAATATAATGGTTCTAAAATTGAGTGCCCTCCCACATTTACTAGAGTTCCACCTACAAATACTATGTCTGAGACTTGATATAGATCTCTTAGAATTCCCATTTTATCTACTAGTACTACTTCGCTTTTTTTATTTTCTGAATATAAAGAATAATCCATATTAGTTAGTAACTCTTCAATTTCCTCTATTCTCTTAAGGTGTCTCGGTACAAGCAGTAATTGATACTTATTCTCTTTATTTATTTCTTTAAATACAGATAATAAAACTTCATCTTCTCCACTTCTTGTGCTTCCTGCTATTATTATAACTCTATCTTTATATAAAATATTTTCTTTGATTTCTTCCTTGTTTTTTTCATCAATTATAGGATAATCTATACTATATTTTAAATTAGGGTAAACTTTTAGAATATCTTTTTTTACACCTAACTCCTCATACCTTTTAAAATCTAAGTCACTTTGAACTAAAATTTTTCTACATTTATTCAAAATACCTGAAATAAATCTTCTAAGATTCATATACTTTTTAAAAGTTCTAACTGATATCCTACCATTTACCACTATTATTTCTGCCTTTTTTGAAACCTCATTATATAAATTCGGCCATATCTCAGTTTCTATTATTATTAATTTTTCTATATCTATCATTTTTACTATTTTTCTAATACAAAAATAGTCATCTAATGGAAAAAAGTCAGCTGTTATATTTGGATTATCTGAATATCTTTTATTAAAAGTTTCCATTCCAGTATCAGTCATCAATGTAATAAATATCTTCTTATTTTCATCCAGTATTTTTTCTATTAACTTTTCTGATAGATTAAGTTCTCCTACAGAAGAAAGATGTATCCAAATATATTTATCTCTGGTTACTTTCCCTACCTTTAATCTTTTTAAAAAGAATTTTCTAAATTTAGTATTGAAAACTGCAGCTATTAATAATATTGGATATAAAAAAAACCTTATTATATTATAAATAAAAATCATAATACACTCTCTTTCAAACTTTTATTTGTCTCTGCTAACGCTATGTATTATTTTATCATTCTCATATTTCAATTCTAATTTTATGCTCCCATTTTCAGAATACTTATATGCTTCTCCATGAAATTTACCATCTATAACATTTACTTCAAATTCTTTATTTCCATTTTCATGATAATTTATATACTTCCCATGTAATATTCCATCTACATATTGTCTGAAAAACAGTATTTTTTCTCCATTATCATAAATTATTTCTTTTCCATATTTCACATTATTTTTATATTCAGTTTCATGAGAAATATCACCAGATTCATGATAAAAAATTTCTTTCCCTCTTTTTCTTCCATCATCATAACTAATTATCTGATGAATCTTTCCATTTTCATGATAAACTATAAAATCACCATCTAATTCATTATCTTTATAAGTCACATCAATTTTTATTTTATTATTTTTAAATTCTGTTCTTTGTCCATTCAGCATATTATCTTTCCAAGTTTCTTTTCTAAAGAGCTCCCCATCTTCATCATAACGAATCCATCTACCCTGTTTTTCATCGTCTTCATACATTCCTGTATATTTAGGTTTACCATTATTATGATAAAGTGTAGATATCCCACTTTGCTTTCCAAAATAAAAATTATTTTCTGCTTTTAAACCACCATCTTCATAGTACTCTTCACGCTTTCCATTTTCTTTACCTTCTAAGAAAAAAGTCTTAAATTTAACAACTCCATTTTCATAATATTTTTCACATTTCCCAGTCTTTATTCCATTATTGTAAGTTTCAACCTTTTCTAAACTTCCACTAGGATAATAATACTTCCATTCTTTTACTTTATATCCCTTATTAAAATGTCCATGATTATAAAGATGTTCTTTTTCAATATCATAGTACATCATTAACTCTCCTGTAAATTCTGTGTCATCTAGGTAATATACTTCAGTATGATCGTAATTATCCTTAATTGAGAATATCACAGCTAGTTTATCTTTATAATATTTTTTAAGTACCATATCTTACCCATCGCCTCTCTAAACTAATAATATTTTTTCATTACATTTTACCATTATAATATCTCAAAAAGCAAATATTACTATCAATATAAAATTTAAATTAATGCCTATTTTACTATAATCACAAATATTTCTCCCTTAATTTATTTCCTAATAAAAAACATGCTAAGTCAAATAAAATAGCATGTTTTTATACTCCATTAGTTCATCTCAATATTTATTTATATTTTTTATAAATTTTGTGTAAATAATTAAGTTGTAGCCACAATATTTCCCATCTCGCTAATATCATATCCTCCAATATCTCTAAATTCAGCTTTAAATTCATCTGACTGTAAAATATCTAGTATTGCTTTGACAATTGGGGTATCCATATCTTCTTTTTTAATTACTAGTTCATACCGCTCTTTTTGTAGAGGAATAAAATCAATTCCTTCTACCTGACTTGCTATTTTTTCAATTCCCACTCCAACATCTGCTATTCCACGACTCACTGTACTGGCAATCGTTAAATGTGATTCTGTTTCTCTATTATAACCATTTATACTTTTCCCATAAATATTTAATAAACGTAAGTGTTCATCAAGTAATACACGAGAGCCTGCTCCTTTTTCTCTATTTATCAATGTAATGTCTTCTCTTTTTAAATCTTCCCACGATAAAATATTTTTAGGATTTCCCTTTGCTACATAAAATCCCTGCATACGAACTGTTAGATGTATAATAACTGCTGGAATACCCGGCAATAATCTTCTTACAAAAGGAACATTATATTGCCCCGTATCTCCATCCCATAAATGTGTAGTTGCAGCTTGTATTTTCCCTTGATATAATGAAATCAAACTGCTATAACTTCCTATGTAAGCACGTAAAGTACTTTTTCCTTCTGCATTGCGACTTATATAATTAGATAAAATATCTAACATCAAATCTTGGCCACATATTATAAACTCATCATCATCTTTTTCCTCTGAAATATTTTGATTTAAGTTAATTTTATTATTTTTCTGTACTGGTTGAATAACTTTAGAATTTTGAATATAATCTTCTACATCACTTAATGTAAATCTGACTTTTCTTCCCACTTTATAAGAATTTATTTCACCACGTTTTATTAGCTCATAAACTGTATTTTTAGCAATTTTCAGTATCTCAGCTACATCTTGCACTGTGAGAGCTTTAGTATTTTCCATATAATCAACCTTTCCTAAATTGTTAAAACAATAATGTTTATTTTTATTATATCGTTTTTAAATGCTATTTGCAATTTATTATTATATACTTGACAATACAGCTCTTAATTAATATAATATACGAAACATGACGAAACGTGATATAAAATAAAAAAAGACATTTTTCATTACGTTTGGCTATGATATTAAAATTAATGAAGTAAATTTATCAATAAATAAGAATAGTTTAGGAGTTGAAGGAGTAAAATGTATGAAGCAATATTATTATCATTAAAAATAACAGGAATAGCTACCCTTATCACTAGTATTACAGGAATTATTACAGCATATATTTTTACTAAATATAATTTTAGGGCTAAGAATATTTTAGAAACAGTTATTCTTATGCCTATGGCACTTCCACCCACTGTTGTGGGTTATATAATTTTATTAGTTATAGGTAAAAGAGGACTTATTGGAAGTTTTTTATATAAATATTTTGAAATCAATATTTTATTTACATGGCAGGCAGCATGTATTGCAGCAATGATAGTCAGCTTTCCACTGGTATTTCAAAATGCCAAAACAGCCTTTAATTATGTAGGTAGTAGTATAAAAGATGCCGCTAGAGTGGATGGAGCAAATGAATTTCAACTGTTTTTTTTCATAATACTCCCAGTTGCAATGAATGGCATATTAGGTGGTATTCTTTTAGCCTTTGTAAGAGCATTAGGTGAATTTGGTGCTACTTTGATAGTAGCTGGAAATATTCCCGGGAAAACGCAAACTATGTCTTTATTAATATATTTTTCTATTGGAAGTGGAGATACCAGAACAGCAAATATTTTAGTACTTTTAATAATTGTTATTAGTATGTCACTTGTACTTCTAACAAATAGGCTGCTAAAAAAAGGAAATGTACATAGGGAATAAGTAACTTTTTACATGTTGTAAATTATTTTATATAAATTTTGAAGGGAGAGAACTATGAAAAAAAGTATCTTTAGAGGTTTATTTTTAACATGTTTAACATTAGCTGTATTAAGCTGTGGAAAAGAGAAAAGCAATATTGAAAAAGAAAGTAAAAGTGAAAAAAAAGAGGTTGTTATTAGCATTGCAGCGAGCACAAAAAAAGCAGTAGACACAATAGTTAAAAATTATAAAAAGGAAAACCCAAATGTTGAAATAAACATAAATTCTGGGGGTTCTGGTGCCTTACAACAACAAATAGAAGGTGGAGCACCAGTCGATATTTTCCTATCTGCAAGTAAAAAAAATATGGATACATTAGAAGAAAAAGGTCTTCTTGATAATGCAACTAGAAAAGATCTTTTAAAAAATGAATTAGTATTAATTGGAGAAAAAAGTGTAAAAGATAAAATAAAAAATATTGATCAATTAAAGACTGAAAATGTAAAAATAGCTTTAGGAGAGTTAAGTACTGTTCCAGCTGGGAAGTATGCAAAACAAGCCTTTGAAAAATTGGGAATTTGGAATGATATAGAGAAAAAAGTTATATATCAAAAAGATGTAACTGCTGTTATGAATATAGTAGATGCTGGTGAGATTGAAGTTGGAGTAGTTTATAGCTCTGATGCTTTAGAGCTAAAAAATGGCTTTGTAATAGCTGTATTCAAATCTGAGGATCACGATCCTATAGTTTATCCTATAGCGCTTATAAAGGATTCTAAAAATAAAGAAGAAGCATTAAAGTTTCTAGAATATCTTAGCTCTGAAAAGTCATTAGAGATATTTAAGGAAAATGGTTTCAAATATTAAAGTATTGATGATTTATGGTTTTTAACGTAATTATACTCAAAAATATAGTAACATCACAGAACAGATCACAACAAAGCTGTGTTCCTCAGGATGACAAATTGGTGGAATTTTATTACTTTAGAGAAATTAAGTTAAAATTCTACCAACATTTAAAAACAAAGCCTCGCAAGCTGTCATTGTGAGGAGCGCAGCTTTGTTCCAATCTACAACGTGCATAGCTAGAACTAACAGAATTTTATAAAGCACTGACAATTCTATTTAAATAATTACTATCACATAAAAAAATCTCGCATAATGCGAGATTTTTATCTTTTATTTACCAGCAACTTTATCAGCTAATTTTTTACCTACTTTAAATTTAACTACTTTTTTAGCAGCAATTTTAATTTCTTTACCTGTTTGAGGATTTCTCCCTTTTCTAGCTGCTCTCTTTTGAACGCTAAATGCTCCCCAACCAACAAACTGAACTGCATCTCCTTTAGTAAGTGCTTTTTCTACTGTACCTAAAAATTCATTTACTAGTTCTTCTGCTCTTTTTTTAGTTTCTCCTGTTGCTTTTGCATATGCCTCAATAAACTCTTTTTTTGACATATAACTACCTCCTACGATTTTAGTTCAAATTTATTATACAACTTTTCTATCCCATTTTACAACACTTTTTTTATTTTTTATTGTAAAAGGTCAGATAATGTTACCAATTCTACTCCGCTGTCTTTTATATATTGCTTCATTTCTATAAAAGCTTCCACAGTTTTAGGTCTATAATGACCTATTATTATAGTTTCATCTCTTGTTTTAGCTAAATCAATACCTTGCTTAATAAATGACTTTATATACTCTACATCAGCTTTATTATCCACGAAGAAATGATTTAAAGCTGTCTGTACGCCCTTTTCCTTTGCAGTAGGGTATCCTTTTGAGTGTGGTATTACATTACTGTCTAGATAGAACAAATTGAGCTCTTTAGCTGCATCTATTAAATTATTCACCGCTGTTTGATTTCCTGTAAATGTTGAACCTATATGATTATTAAATCCTTTTGCTCCGCCTATGTCGTTTAAAGATTCTTCTATACTGCTTTTCATCTGTTCTTTAGTCATATTAACAGTTAGAAGACCAGGAGTTCCCTTATTTAAACTCTTACTTGTACTTTCTAATGGCAGATGTAATATCATTTCATGTCCAGCTTTTTCTAAAACTGCTCTGTCCTCTTTATTGTGCTGTACTTTTGGCAGTACTGCAAATGTTAATGGAAACCCAAGAGAATTATACTTATCTGCAATCTCAGTATTATAATAACCCACATCATCTATAACTATTGCTAGTCTATGCTTTCCATCTGCAATTTTCACTCTTTTATAATCAGCATTTTTTATTAGTACTTTTAAAGAATCTTTTATTATATACTCTTTTAAACCATTTTTTTCAGAAAACTTAGTTTCCTTTATTTTAAATGTTTCTGCAGTAAATTTATCGTATTCTGATTGATTAACTTCTAAATCATATTCTTTTTTTTCATTATTATAAATAAAATTGTAGCTTTCTAGTACTTTTTGTATTTCATTATTTGCTTTTTTATCTACTTTTTGATCTTTTGATTCTTGAACGGGTTTGCCACTTGCTGCTAACTCTTCTGTTTTATTCTTTGAGCCACATGAAATCATCATTATACTGATAACTAATGTTAACATAAGTTTTTTTATCATTTGCCTTCACCCTTCGTTATTATAAGATTTTTAATCTTTTTCTTTACTTCATCTATTGTAAAATCTGTAGTATCTATAACTATTGCATCATCTGCAATTCTTAAAGGACTTTCTTTCCTTGATGAATCATGATAGTCTCTCTCTTCTATCTCTTTCAATATTTCATTATAATTAACATTTTTATCTTTTTCTTTAAGCTCTTCAAAACGTCTTTTTGCTCTTACTTCTGAAGCAGCATTTAGATATATTTTCAAATCTGCATTTGGAAAAACCACTGTTCCAATATCACGGCCATCTAAAATAACATTCTTAGATTTTGAAAACTCTCTTTGAATATCTACCATTTTTTCTCGAACTTCTTTAATTCTAGCGACTTTTGAAGCTCCACTAGAGACTTCTCTGGATCTTATCTTATCAGAAACATCTTCATTATCTAAATAAAATTTTCCATTTTTCATATCTATATTTAAATCTTCTAAAATTCTCAGTTCTTCTTCATTATTATCCATATCTACATTTTCTTTTATTAATTTATAAGCAAATAATCTGTACATAGCACCTGTATCTAAATATATAAAGCCTATATCATCAGCTATCATTTTAGAAACTGTACTTTTCCCGCTTCCAGCAGGACCATCTATAGCAACTATCATAATTTTACCTCTTTATTTATATTCAAAAACATAAGATATCCAGTCATTTTCTACTAATTCATCTATTTTTTTCAAATTATATTTTTCTACTTTATTTAATATATCGTCTTTTCTAGTCTTTAATATTCCAGAAAAAATAACTTTAGCTCCACTTTTTAAAACCTTTTCTATATCTGTTAGCAACTCAATTAAAGTATCAGCCAGTATATTTGAAACTACTATATCATACTTTTCATTAATATCATGCACAAGGTTCCCTATTACTACATTATAATTTTTCACATCATTATCTAGTAAGTTTTTTTCTGCAACCTCTTTTACATTAGAGTCTATGTCTATACCATCTACAGTTTTCACTCCTAGTTTAGAAC
>JAGOZX010000114.1 GCA_018058425.1 Sebaldella sp. | reverse complement strand
TTCCATTCTATTTTTAATGTTCCTCCGAAGTAATTCTATGTATACATTTCTATCTGTAAGACCATTTAGATGGCAGGCAACTGCTGTTGCACATGCTCCTGTTCCACAAGCTAAAGTTTCTCCTGCACCTCTTTCCCATACTCTCATTTTTATATGTTCTTTGTCTACTATTTGAACAAATTCAACATTTGTTTTATTTGGAAAAGCTTTGTCTACTTCCAATATTCTTCCATAAGTTTCTACATCAAATTTTTCTGTGTCTTTTACTACTGTAATAGCATGCGGATTTCCCATAGATACACAAGTAAAAATAAATTCTTTATCTAAAGCTTTTAACTTTAAATTTTTTACTGGATTTTCACTTGATATAACTGGAATCTTTTCTGGATTTAAAATTGGTTCTCCCATATCTACCCTTACTGTTTCTACTTTTTTATCTTTTAAATTAAATTTTAGTGTTTTTATTCCAGCTAAAGTCTCAATTGTTACCGTTGTTTTATTAGTTAACCCTTTGTCATATACGAACTTTCCTACACAACGAATTCCATTGCCACACATTTCTGCTTCACTACCATCTTGATTAAACATTCTCATTTTAAAATCAGCAATATCACTTTTACAGATTAAAATCAAACCATCTGAACCAATCCCAAAGTGCCTATTACTAACAAAACGAGCTAGTTCAGATCCATTGTCTATTTTTTGGTGTATGGCATCCATATAGACATAATCATTTCCTAACCCGTGCATTTTTGTAAATTTTTTCATTTTCTTCACCCTCTTTAGGTATTAATACTAAATAAAATATAGTTATATTTTATTAGTTGTCATTCTATCATATGTATATTTTTTTGTAAAGCTTTCTTATTTTTAAGTTTTAGTATTTTGTTATAGGTCAGTAAGAAATGCTTATGATGTCCAAGCTTTGGCTCCCACTATAACACTTAGATTTTATTTAATGACGTTTGATTTGAATGAAAAATAGAAAATATTTTACAAGAAAATGAGTAATGTTCACGGGCAAAATTATTATTATATGAATTTAAACTTTTCTCGATTCAATACATAATCTAAGAATTTCTAAAATAATTTAATGGCACCCTTTCACTTAGTCCGAGCTAAAGCTCGACGTGAACATTTTCCATTAAATTATTTAAAAAATTCTAAGATTACTCCAATTACATTCGAAAAGTTTAAATTCATATAATAATAATTTTGAGTCTGAGTGAAAGCGCCTTGTTTTCTTGTATTAGATTTCCTTTTTGAATGAAATGAAAAGACATTAAATAAAATCTAAGTGTTATAGTTGGAGCCAATGCTTGGACATCATAAGCATTTTTTACTGACCTGTAACAGTATTTTTTCAAACCTACTTTTCAAAAAACAAACTTTCTTGTATAATATAAAAAAAGGGTGATAAATTTATGAAAATACTAAAAAAATTATTAATTTTCTTATTAATTTTACTACTACTTGTTAGTACTTTTATTTTTCTAATTGGTTTTGGATATTACTCTAAAAACCTCCATGAGAAATCTCTAACATCTCGTGTAGAAGAAGTAACTAGTAAAAAACATTTTGTTCCTTTTGAACAATTACCTAAAAATTATATTAACGCAGTAATTGCTGTAGAAGATCATCGCTACTATGAGCATGGACCTGTTGATTTTATTGGTATTGCTAGGGCCTTGTATACTAATATTAGAGATGGAGAATTTGATGAAGGTGGAAGTACTATTACACAACAAGTTGCAAAAAATATTATTTTTAATCAAGATAAAACTTTAATTAGAAAAATAGGTGAAATTTTTGGTGCTTACGATTTAGAAAAAAATTACTCTAAAGATGAAATACTAGCATTATATGTAAATTCAAATTATTTTGGTGATGGTTATTATGGAATCTATGCTGCAAGTATGGGATATTATAAAAAAGAACCCAAAGATTTAACTTTAGAAGAAGCTTCTATGTTAGCTGGAATTCCAAATGCTCCTTCTGTTTATTCACCTTCTATAAATCCTGACTTAGCCAAAAAAAGGCAATCTCATGTTTTAAATGCAATGGTTCAGTATGGATACATTACAGAAGAAGAAGCTAATTCAATTAAATAGTAAATAAAAGTCATAAAAAATTTTTTATGACTTTTTTATTTTCTGTTACATATATTTAAAATAAGGAGTTTAATTATGAGAATTTTAATTTTTAATAAAAAGTTTTTAATTTTTATGTGCATTATATTTTTTATAATATTTTCTATGTATTTCTATTATCATAATCCATTTTCCATGGCTGTTGAGCTTTCAATAAACAATGGCTTGGATGATAACGCAAAAGAAAAAATAATGTCTTTAACAAAAGGAACTGAAAAAATTGCATATTTAACTTTTGATGATGGACCTACTCTTAGAGCTACGCCTAGGGTATTAGATATACTTAAAGAAGAAAATGTAAAAGCTTCATTTTTTGTTATTGGAAAGTATGTAGATAAACATCCTGAACTAGTAAAGAGAGCTTATGATGATGGTCATTATATTGCAAATCATGGTTATGATCATAGTAATAAAAAATTATACGAGAGTAATGCTAGTTTTATTAATGAAGTAAAAAAAACTGATATCGAAATTGGAAAAGCGATTGGCATTGATAATTATTGTTCTCATATATTTCGATTTCCAAATGGTTATATGTCTCCAAACAATAAATCTCAAAAAAAGGTAAGTGCTAAGCTTCTTCAAGAAATGGATTATGTATATGTAGATTGGAATTGTTTAAATAATGATTCTGTAAAAAAATATTCTAATTATCAATTATTAAACAATCTTAAAAAATCTGCTAAAAACAAAGGAACTTTAGTTGTTCTAATGCATGATACTTCTGATGTTAATGATACTCCTAGTATTTTAAAAGATTCCATAGATTATTTAAAAAGTGAAGGTTATGTATTTCAAAATTTTTATGATTTATTGTAATATAAAAAGAACAGTATAATTCAAAATAATTATACTGTTCTTTCTATAAATGATTTACATAGTCACCTCAATTTGATATATATTTCTGCTTCCATCTAATTTAATATAATTTTCTATCTTCTCGCCATTTAATTTTATCTCAGAAACTCCCATATTCTTTCCATTTGTATTTTTTATTCTAATATTATAAATACTTTCTTTCCATTTGTATTGAATTTGGTATTCTTTCCATTCTTTTGGAATGCATGGTTCTATCTTCATATATCCCTTTTCTATTTTTAATCCTAATATATATTCAATTCCTGCTTTATAATACCAGCTACTTGATCCTGTATACCATGTCCAACCACCTTGTCCTGCTAAATTACTTGCTCCATAAACATCTGCAGCAATAACATATGGCTCTACTTTATACTTTTTACTTGCTTCTTTTGTCCTTGCATGTTCAATCGGATTTATCATTCTGTATAGTTCTGTTGCTTTATCTCCAAATCCTAGCATTGTCTCTGCTATAATAACCCATATTGCACTATGTGTGTATTGTTGTTGTGGACATTTTTTCTATCCTACTTTTTTCTCATATTCTTTTCTAGCACATATAAAATTATTATTTAAATCTTGTAATGGTTTAAAATTGAAATAAATATCAACTTGCTTGTCGCTATGAATTTCAATTTTTTCTATAAATTCTCTAATTATTTCTTTTGTTGGTTTCTCCATATTAAGAAACTCTTCTATCAAATTATCTAATCTATTATCATTTTTTGTCTTATCACTTTCTCCTGATAGCTCTTGTTCAAGCTCTTTGATGTTTTGTTCATATCCTCTAACCAATTCTTTTATTCTATTTGCATTTTTCATATATTCCTCAAGTGTTATAATTCCTGCCAGTCTATCATCATACATTACTTCCAACTTTCTAGTTTCACTCTCTACCTGCTGTTTAAAAGATTCTATTTGTTTTTTTATATCTATTTCTTTTGATTGTTTTGTTTTTGTTTGTTTTGCAATTTCTTCTAGTTTTTTTGTATTGGTATATTCTTTACAAACTTCTCTTAAAACTTCTAGCATTTGTTCTTCAAAAACTTGATAATTAAAATTGTGTGGTGAACATACATCAAATTTTCCAAACCTTCCATATCTTTGGCATCTACCATAAATATTTCCGTTTTTATCTGGACTTCTTATTCCAATATATCCTTTGCAATCATAACATCTAAGTAATCCCTTAAATAAGTAATCATTTTGAACTACTCTTGAGCCTTTAGTTGCTTGAATTACTTTTTTTGCTCTTTCAAAATCCTCTTTACTTATAATAGCTTCGTGCATATTTTCTACTTTTATCCAATCTTCTTCTGGTAAATCTATAAATTTTTTAGATTTAAAACTTACTTTCTTTCTTTTTCCTTGTATAACTGTTCCTGTATAAATTTCATTTGAAAGAATAAATCTTACTGTAGATTGTTGCCATAGTCCATAAGTTAAAGACTTTGTTCCCCTTTTTCTCTTGTTATAATCTGATGGAATTGGAATCTTCTTTTTACTTAAATAATCTGCTATTTGCATTGTACCAAACCCTGCTAAATATTTTTCATATATTAGTTTTACTACATTTGCTGCTTCTTCATCTATTATTAAATGGTATTTATTTTCTGGATCTTTTTTATAGCCATAAGGTGCTGTTCCTAAATATTCTCCAAGATTTCTTTTTGATTGTAATACACTATTTATTTTCTTTGATGTATCTTTTGCATACATTTCATTTAATATTGATTTAAATGGTGCTATATCATTGTTTGATGTATCATAAGCCGTATCTATATTGTCTAATATTGCAACAAACCTTACTTCATGTTCTGGAAAATATGTTTCAATGTATAATCCTGATTGCACATAATTTCTACCTAGTCTTGATAAGTCTTTCGTGACGATCATATTGATTTTACCGAGTTTCAATATCTGCTATCATTCTATTAAATGCAGGTCTATCAAAACTTGTACCACTTACACCATCATCAACGTATTCTGATATAAAGTTTAGTTTGTTTTCTTTGATATATTGCATTAGCAAAGTTCTTTGGTTTCCAATACTTTCACTTTCTTGATATTTTTCTTTTTCTTCATCTTCTCTTGAAAGCCTTATATATATGCCTACTTTATAATCAATATTATTCATTATTGTATAGCTCACATTTACCTCCTTACTTGCTATGTAAAGATAATGAGATAATATTGATACTCTTTGCAAGTATTATAACATATTATCTCACTAAATACCATTATTTTACTTTAATTTTTCTTCAGACAATAATTTCCAAATGCTCTTTCTATTATTTTCTCTAATGCTTCTCCTTTTTCATTAAATATAATATTTATTTTAAAATTCTTTTTCTTTTTATACTTTTTCTTTTCTTTTCTTTCTTGCATAAATCTCACTCCTTTAGTTGTAATTATTTCCAATTTTTCCTTACTTTATACAATACACTCTGCTATGTCTTATCAATTTAAAAACCACAAGTGGATTTAATCCCATATGAGATTTGCCCTCATTCCTCTTTTTAGAGAATCGCCCCTTCACATCACGTTAGCCAGACGAAAGTTTCATTATCTGTGCTTGTAGTTTGCTATTCAATTTTCAATGTGCTTTACTGTGATAGAAAATAATTATTTACACGTGCTATTTTCTACTTGCGATTTTTATTATAAGAGCCTTAAAAAGTGTTGTAAATACTTTTTTGCAAGTCTATAGATAAATTAAAAATTGAAATAGCTATATTCTATTTTTGAAAATGGAGGAAACATTGATATGATAACTAATTTTACACTTAAGAATAATAAAATTGTAATAAAAAATGATAGGAGAATTTTTTGGTGCTACTCATGATTTTGAATATAATATTGGAGATAAATTATATGAATTTGCAATAATGAGTTATGAATATTTTGATAAATTGAAAACAATGTATACTGGGTTAATAGAACTTGTATGTTCTGCTAAAGAAGCAAATATTATGGATGAAAAATTAGATTGTTTCTTTAAAATGTTTCAAATAGTTAGAGCGTGTTTAGAATTTTCGCCATATACTCATTTTTATACACAAGTCTTAATAGATATAATAGAAAATCTTATAAAAAAAAGACTGATTTAAAAAAGCGATTAGAATTGATAAGTAAATATTCTAATAACTCTATTGTAAAAAATTTAAGTACAGAAGAAAGACTATATTTATATGAGGCAAAAAGATTTTTTGACATACACTATCTTAATACTAATCCAGCACATGCAATCTTTTTAGATACCAAATTTAAAACAAAATATGTCTGTAATAAAGGATTATCACTACAAGAGAGAAGATTAGATGTAGAAGATGTAGTTAAATTAATCAAAGAAAAACATATTGCTGTAGAAGAAGTCTATGAATTAGAAAGTTCTGAAGAACAAATTAGATTTGAGTTATTTAAAGTAATTCAAAATAATTTTACTATCAATAAATGTGAAAATTGTGGAAAATTATTTATTCCTGTAACCAGTAGTAAAAATCCAAATCAAAAAGGAAAAAATGGCCAAAAATATTGCAATAGCTTATATTTAGATACTGGAAAAACTTGTAAAGAAATTGGAGCATTAAATAAACAAAAAGAAAAAGTTCAAAATAGTTCAATTTTAAAGGAATACAACAGAGAATATAAAAGAATGCATGGTTTACACTATAATCATACGAAAGAATTTAAAGAAAAGCAATTCAAAGAATGGTCTGAAAAAGCTAGAGAATTAAGAGATACTTATACTAATGAACAAATAGAAGATTTTAAAATAGAATTGAAGAAATTAAGTGATTTGTATTGGAAATAGAAAAGTATACATATATTCAATTTTTCAATTTACTAATACATATACTTTTATAATTCATATTTTAACACTCCAACTCCCTATTAAAAAATATATAAAAAAGAAGGAGGAACTCTGAAATTTCAAAGTTCTCTCCTTCTATCTGTGTTTGGAAACAAATTAGGATAGTTTTACAGTGGTCAGTGCTACTTAATATAAAGCGTGGCACGAAAACCAGTGAAGCTATAGATGATAACATGATTGCCGAAATAGCGACAGGCGACAGGATAATTGTTCCCACTAAAGTTGCAATTGCCACCACGGATAACACGACGTGAACTTTCGTTCTGTTCTTGTGTCCATTCATCTACATTACCTGCAAAGTCGTAGATGTTATTAGCACACCATTCTTCTCTGCTTCCTGTTTCAACTACTTTCTTCGGAGAATTCTCTGTATTCCAATGGTTGCCCCATTCAGTAGAGTCCTCTACAATTTCAGTAAGAGTTTTAACTTCCGTTTTGATAAACCATTCCAATACCGAATCATATTCTGCACCAAAAGTCAGATGACTCTTAACTGCTTCATTATCTTCGATAGTGGATGCAACCTTCTTGGCATCATCAAAATTGATGTTTACCCACGGCATAACGCCTTTTACCGACTGTGGTTTTCCTTCTGAACTTTTGGAAATGTTATAACGAGAAATATAAAATCCCCCATATTTCTTAACACTTTCAAGTTGCATGGCAAGTTCGCCCGTCAATGTTTCATGAAATTCGCCTTCTGAGAATTCATTGTTCCGATAATTTCTTCTTCCAAACTTCT
>JAGOZX010000046.1 GCA_018058425.1 Sebaldella sp. | reverse complement strand
ATACTTAGATAGTATCATAATAATATTAATTTTTCAATAAGTTTATTTACTAACAATATAAAAAATACATATAAAAAAGAACCCAAAATTAATTAGGTTCTCTATTTTTCTATTTTACTTTATTTTTCTCTCTCACTAATACTATTATTCCAAAGCCTGCTTGTTTTGTTAGATCTATTAATAAAAAAACATGAAATTAAGATAATGATTTGGAATTCCTCAAAATAAAGTTTTGTATGTAGAAGTATTTACACAAATGGAATGAAAATCTAGAAATCCAAAGGAGAAAAATTAATTGACTCTAAAAATAAAAAAATTGAGTTATTAATTACAACTCAAAGATAATGAAAAAGGTTTATTTTATATGAAATTTTAAATATTTATTGGAGCGGGAGACGAGGGTCGAACTCGCGACATTCAGCTTGGAAGGCTGACGCTCTACCAACTGAGCTACTCCCGCAACAATTATAGTATACCTAAAGTTTATAAATTTGTCAATTGTTCTCTTAAATTTTTTGTAATTTTTTCTATTATTTCTTGAAATTTTTCATCTGTATTGAACCCTGAGGCCTTTATATGTCCACCACCATTGAATAATGAAGCTGTTTCGTTAACATTATAGAAGTGTTTCCCACGAAGGCTCCCTTTAAGCCTGCCATTGCTTTCCTCACGAAGAAAAAGAGCAGCTTCCATTCCCTCTATATCTAAAAGAATTTCAGATATACCATCTGTTTCATCTTTTCCAATTTTTAGCTCTAATAAATCCTCATTAGATAAATAAAAATAAATAAATTTTAACTCTTCATCAATTATCTTATTTTCATAAACCTTGCCTAAAAGTCTAGCTTTACCTAAACTAGTTCCAAATAATATGTCTGTAATATCATCATTTTTTATATTTTGCTTCATAAGCTTTGATGCTATTAAAAATGTTTCTGCTATTACATTACTGTGTGTAAAATTTCCAGTATCGTTTATAATACCTAAATATAAAAATGTAGCTATCTCTTTGTCTAGCTCTACATCAAATAATTCAATTAATTTATAAATAATTTCAGCCGTAGAGGGTGAGTCCTCTACATAATTTATATCTGCATATTTAGTATTACTTATATGATGATCTATATTTATCATTTTTTTAGCTTCTTTTCTTAACTCGTACGCATTACCTATTCTTTCCTCACTCGCACAATCTACAGAAATTAAAAGGTCTATATCTTTCATTTTAAAATTTGGATAATACTCCACTAGTACTCTTTCTGAAAAATTCCCCATGTATTTAGGAAGTTTATCATCTAATACAAATCTCACATTTTTCATTTTATAAATTTCATCATTAAAGTTCTTTTTATTATATCTATCTAAGATCAACATAAGAGCAATAGCTGATCCTAAGCAGTCCCCATCTGGATTTATATGAGCTGTTATTACTATATTTTGAGCCTCTTTTATTTCTTTTATTATTTTATCTAGTGTCATTTATAAACTCCTCTCCACACTGTATTATTCTATAAAGCCTTCTCCTAACACTTGATCTGCTTCTGCTATTATAACAAAAGCATCTCTATCTATTTCTTTTATATAAGATTTTAATTCTGATAACTTTCTATTATGAACAGCTGTTATAATCATATTTCGTTCTTCATTTGTATACATTCCATTAGATTTTATCATTGTCCCACCAAGTTCCATATCAGTTATTAGAACCTTTTTTATCTCGTCATACTTGTCTGAAATTATGTATACCATTTTTACATAGCTTTCCCCTTCAGTTAGCACATTAATAACTCTTCCTGTTATAAATAGACAAATAATCGAATATAATGCTATTTCCACACCTAATGAAAACGCTGCTGCAAGTACTACTAATAAATCTGCCAATGCTAGAGAACTTCCTATTGGAATTTTAAATATTCTATTTATTATACTTGCTACAATAACTGTTCCACCAGTACTTCCACCAACTTTTATTACTAGTCCTATTCCAACTCCTGAAATAATTCCACCATATATTACTGTTAACATTAGATCCATATTCTGACCATCTTCATGCAGTATTCCTTCTGTTCCAAGTACTCTCATAAGTATTTCTGTAAATAGCATTAATAGCGCTATGCTTAATATTGTTTTATAACCATATCTTTTTCCAAATAATTTTATTGATATTAATATTAATGGTATATTTATTACTGCCATTGTTATTACTGGATTTATATTAAATATATGAAAAAATATAGTAGCTATTCCTGAAACTCCTCCTGGTGATATTTTAGCAGGCATCAAAAAGTGTATTGTTGCATAAGCTGTTAAAAAATTCCCCAATATCAAAAATGAAATAGTATATATTTTCTTGAAAAGTCCTTCTCTCAATCTTTTCCTCCGATTTCTAATCTTTTACTTTTATAATCCAGTGCCACTGCTTCTACAAGCGTTGCAGTATTTCTACCTGTATTTATATAAATAACTTTTTTTATTATTTCTACTCCTAAAATACTCTCTGTTAATATTTTTTCTTCTCTAATAAATTCATTACTTTCATCCTCTATTATTTCCACTACCATGTTAATAGTTTTACTTTCTTTTACTGCTCCTATTCCATATAATGACCTTATATTTATAATTCCCATTCCTCTAAGTTCCATGAAATAAGGAACTTCTCCAGAAAATCCTCTTAAAATTTTATCTGTATTTAAAATAACTTTTACTCTGTCATCTGCTATTAACCTATGTCCTCTTGTCACTAATTCAAGTCCAGTTTCACTTTTTCCCACTCCACTTTTCCCAATAACTAAGACTCCTAGCCCATATATTTCCATTAAAACTCCATGCACTGTAGTTTTTTCAGAAAATTCCAGTTCAAATAATTCTTCTATGAGTCCTATTGTATGATGAAAATTTTCTTTGCTTTCATATAGATTTATATTGTTTTTTTCACACCTTTGAATAATTTCTTCTTTTAGATCACAATCATTTTTTATCAAAATACCACTAATTTCATTTTTAAAATACTCCTCTAATATTTTTTCTCTATCTTCTTTTTTATTTTTAGATATTTGCTCACATATATCTTCATCTATAATATGAAAAAATTTATTGAAATCTTTTTTATTTAACTGTGAAAACTCAAAAATAGGAAAATATAATTCTGGATTATTAATGTATAATTCTGAATTTGTATTAGATATTTTTTTTGCTCTAACTATTTCTTCAAAATTAGTTATCAAATGGCTCTTACTATTTACTTTATTTTGAGATTTCATCTTATTTCTCCCAATTAGTTTTTTAGTCTCATCAAAAAAAATCTTTGATGAATTTTCTCCAAAAGATTTCAGTCTGTGATTTAATGCCACTGCTTCTACTATAACTGATAAGCTTCTTCCTTTTTTTACAGGTATTTTCATTTTAGGAATATTTACACCTAAAATATTTTCATATTCTTCATCTAAGCCCAAACGCTCAAATTTCTTTTTAGGAGACCAATTTTCAAGTACTAATATCATATCTATTCTTTTATTCACTCTCCCCAGAGCAATTCCAAAGTTTTTTAAAATATCAAATTTAACTCCATTTGACATCTTTAATATGTATTTATCATAATCAGTAATTGTATTCTCGCCTAACAGTTCTCCACCTGAATAATTTAGTGCTTTCACACTGCTGTTAGAAATAAAGCTATGTCTTCTATTCATAAGTTCCAATGCAAGAGAATTTCTAATACTTGCATTCCCAGTTATCAAAACGCCCATACCAAAAATTTCAAGAAATAAAACATCTTCTATGATTATTTCTTCTTGTAATTTTTCTTTAAATAGTTTTTTTGTCTTTTTTATTATATCTTGCACGCTTAAAATACTTTTAAATATTATACCCTCAAAATTATTTTTTTGAGTAATTTCTAAAAAGTAAGCTGGTATTTCAATATCTTCTGCAAATATAATTATTTTTGAGACATTTCTAAAATAGTTTTTTATCTTTTGATATTGTATTTCTGCATTTTCACCAGATAGGTACTCTAATTCTTCTTTTCCTATAACATGTATATTTTCATTATTTATGAAACAACCCTCAGTTATTAATTCAAATAATATCTTTTGAACTTTAATTTTTTTTATCTTAAAATTTTCTAGTACCAAAGTTTTAAAAACTATTTCTAAATCTAAACTTTTCATAATTTCAGATACAGAAATTTGATTCATTATTTTCTCCTATTTTAATTTAATAATCTGATATTTATAGCTGCTCACTGCTTTCTCAAGCTTTTTTAATTCCTCACTTGATTCAGTTGTTTTTGAAACAACAATATATGATTCTTTTCCGTCACTTTTTTTAGTAGTTCTTATTTTAAAGTTTCCACCTAACTTTTTCACTACTTCATCAGCCTTAGCTTTATCATCAAGTGTCATCACACGAATATATGATTTTTGTTTATTTTCAGCTTCTTTAGCTACTCTTTCTTTTTCTGCTTTAGCTTTCTCTGCTGCTATTTTCTCATCTTTTTCTTTCTTTTCTCTCTTTGCTTTTTCTTCAGGAGTTTCAGTGGGCGTTTCTTGCACAGTTGGTGTTGGTTCTACAACTTGTTCTGAAACCACCTCTTCTGAAACTGGGTTTTCTGTACTTTGCGGTACATCACTTAAATTTTTATTACCTGGTTTTGGCTTTTTATAAAAATCTTCTTTTCTTATATTTATAGTTGATATTATTTTATTAGTATCTTCTTTTCTTCTTTTTAAAAAACCATAAGAAAGATAAAAGACATATGTTAAAAATACTAAAAAAACAAAAAAACTCATGAAACCATTATTTCTTCTCATTCTATATTCTCCCGACTATATTATAAAATATATCCTGCTATTACTGTAACTTTTCCATCAAATAACAAACTATCTCTTTAGAATTATGCGCTGCTAATTCTACAAATTTCGAATATTCCATAATAGAGTCATCTGTAACTGAGTCAGATATAGATCTAATTATTAAACACTTTCTCTCTAATTGATAACAAACCTGAGCTACAGCAGAACTTTCCATATCCACAGCCATTGCATTAAATTCATCTGCAAGTTCTTTTTTTATCTGTTTCGAACTTATGAATTGATCTCCTGAAATTATTGTTCCTTTATATACTTTATGTTCTGGTAACTCAAAAGCAGAAACTAAATCTAATATTTCTTTACTAGACTCAAATGTTGAAACTGCCATTCTTGGTATTTCTCCTCTTTTAAGTCCAAATTCTCTGACATCCATATCATGCTGTATCATTTTATCACCAATTACTACATCACCAACTGTTAAACGTTCATCCAGTGCTCCTGCAACTCCAGAAAAAACTATTGCTTTTACATTAAATTTTACTATCATTATTGTAGCCATCATACCTGCATTTACTTTCCCAATTCCTGACTCTGATAATACAATTTTTCTATTTCTTAGACTTCCTATAATAAATGTAAATCTTCCAATTTTTTCTTCATAAGTAAATTTCATTTCCTTCTTTATTATGTTAACCTCTTCTGACATTGCCCCAATTATTCCAATCACAAAATATCCTCCTAATTATAAGTTCTTTTCTTGAATTATAGCATAAATACTCAAAAAAAAATATCCCTCTTATATAAATGAGATTTAAGCCTAATGCTCCAATCATAATATTAAAGAGAGATATTAAAATATATAAAATTAAATTTTATTTTTTATTAATTAATTATTTTCTTTATATAACTACTAATTGAAAAATAATCAACTGAGTTAAATATAAATTGAATTCCTAAAAACGTTGAAATTAAAGCGATAGAATTATTAGGCCATCCTGATATTAGGATCAACGCTAATACTAATTCTATAATCCCTGTAAATAAGAATAATCCAATATTAGGATATCCTTTATTGCTTACAGCAATCATAATTCTTATTATTCCAGCTGCTAAAAAAAATGCTCCTATAAAAAATGCCATTGATGCAATTGCAATTGCAGGATCCTTTATAAATACATATCCTAAAAAAATATAACTTAATCCTAGTAAAACTCCAAGTAAAATTGACCAAATACTTTGAATATTTTTAAAGTATAAAGTTGTTATAATTAGAAAAATTCCTCCTAATATAAATAACCAAGCCATAAATACAGTTATTATAACACTTGATATAATAGGACTGACAAAACAAATCACTCCTGCTAAAGCGAATAATACACCTAGAATAAGGTAAAATATCTTTTGCTTTTTTAAGTCCTCTTTTCCTATTGACTTTAATTGTTCCAAATTTAAATGAATCATGATTTAAACCTCCTTCAAAATTAAATATCTTTATTACTTTGTTTCTTATTCATTCACAATCTATAATTAAAGAATTTGAATTTCGAACTATTTTTAGTGTCATTAACAAATGACTACTGATTCAAGAACATTGTAACCCATTTTCATTGATTTTGTAAACTCATTATATATACTTAAAAATACTTTATATGAATGATAAACAACTTTATCAATAAATCTACTTTTTATTTTACAACATATTCATTTTACCACATAATTAGACTTTATAAAATATAATTTTTCATGTATAATCTACTAGGTGATAAAATGAATATAGATACTATACTTAATAAAATTTATAATTATAGAGCAATTCCAAAAGAAAATTTAAATACTGTAAAGCATGTGTTGGATTTACTTGAAAATCCTGAGAAAAACTTAAAGATAATACACATAGCTGGAACAAACGGAAAAGGCTCTACAGCTTCAATTATTGAAGCTATTCTATTAGAAGCTGGATATGATGTAGGAAAATTCACATCTCCCCATATTATCCGATATAATGAAAGAATACAATGCAATAGAACAGAAATATCAAATTCTGAAATCATATATTATTTTAAAATAATAGAAAATATTCTTATAAGAGAAAATATTTATTTAAACTTCTTTGAAATTACTACTATTATTATGTTTTCTTATTTTAAAGATAAAAATATAGATTATGCTGTTATAGAAACTGGCTTAGGGGGGCGTTTAGATGCTACAAATGCAGCAAATTCTATCTTGAGTATTATTACAAACATTAGTTTTGATCATACTGATATCTTAGGAGATACTCTAGATAAGATAGCTTATGAAAAGGCAGGAATAATAAAAAATAATGAATTATGTATATTTGCTGGTAATAAGCCTGAACTTTTAAATGCCATAAAACAAAATACTTCTAAATATATAAATGTTTTAGAAAAATATAAAAATTCTGGAGTTTTCTTAAATAATAAAAATTTTCATACAGAAATAGAAATAGATAATAATAAGTTTGATCTTCCATTATTTGGAATTTTTCAAGCTCATAATTTTTTCCTTGCTTATGAAACAGCACTTATATTAAATATTGACATAAAAACCATACAAAGAGCGCTATTAAAGGTAATATGGCCAGCTAGATTTGAAGTTTTTTCATATAAACCCTTAATTATTTTAGATGCTGCCCATAATATTGATTCCATAGAAGTTTTAAAGGAAAACTTGCTGAATTTATATAAAAAAGAAGATATTGTTCTCATCTTTTCGTTATTAAAAGATAAATCTCTAGAAAAAATTATTCCAAATTTAGAGGGATTTAGTACCAATATTTTCATAACTTCTTTAAATGAGTATCCACGTGGATTATCTGCATTTGAAATTAAGGAAAAATTATCCAATATTGCACTTCATTCTGATTATTATTTTGAAAATGATATAAATAATGCTTTAGAATCAGCAAAAAAACTTAATAAAAAAATCATTGTAGTTTGTGGTTCTTTTTATCTTATTTCTAAATTTAAGAATTCAATAAAAAAATAGGTGTTCTCAATACTTTACTTTGAGAACACCTGTTCTTTTCTGATATTTTTCTAAAACTTATTCTTTTCCATTTAATATTCTCATAGAATTTAAGACTGCTAATAATGATGTTCCTACATCTGCAAATACAGCTTCCCACATATTTGCTAATCCAAATACACCTAATATCATAAAAATTCCTTTTATCAATAGTATAAAAACGATATTTTGTATTAATATTACTCTTGTTTTTTTAGTTATCTTAATAAGATTTATTATTTTTGAAATCTTATCATCTATTAAAACCACATCTGCTGTTTCAATAGCAGCATCTGCTCCTAATCCACCCATAGCAATACCTATATCTGCTCTTGCTAATACTGGTGCATCATTTATCCCATCACCGACAAATGCTAACTTATAATTACTAGGAAGTTTTTCCATCTCTAATTCTAATTTTTCTACCTTGTCTCCAGGCAATAAATCTGCATAATATGAGTCTATTCCAACCTCTTTTGCTATATTTTTAGCTACAATTTCATTATCTCCTGTTAACATTATTAATTTTTCTATTCCTAATTTATGTAATTCTCTTATAGCTTCTTCTGAGTCTTCTTTTACCACATCTTTAATTAATAAATTACCTTTATACTCTCCATCTATACTAATGTAAACCACAGTTCCATAATCACTTTTTTCGGTAAACTTAACATTATTACTATTTAAAAGTTTTGAATTACCTAGTAATACAACTTTATCATCAATTATAGCTTTTATACCATTTCCACTTATTTCCTCATAAGACTTTATTCTACTTAAGTCTATTTTTTTATTATAGTAATTAGTAATAGATTTAGCAATCGGATGATTTGAATGTTCTTCACCTAAAGCTGCATACTCTAATAATTCATCTTTTGAAATATTTCCATTAGTTTCTATTTCTGCTACTTGGAAAACACCTTTTGTAATTGTTCCTGTTTTATCTAACATTATTACTTTAAGATTATTTATAGCATCAAAATATGTTGCTCCTTTTATTAAAATTCCATTTTTCGCTGCCTTTCCTATTCCTGCAAAATAACTTAAAGGAATGCTTAAAACTAAGGCACATGGACATGAAATTACTAATAAAACTATGGCTCTATACAACCATTCTGAAAAAGAAGCTCCAAAAAACACAGGTGGTATTATTGCCACTGCCGCTGCTAAAAACACTACAAATGGAGTGTAATATTTAGCAAAGGTTGTCATAAATTTTTCTGTTTTAGCTTTCTTATGTGATGCATTTTCTACCATTTCCAGTATTTTAAATACAGATGATTCATTAAATAACTTAGTTACTTTTATTTTTACCAATCCTGAAGTATTAATCATTCCAGCTAATACAGTATCTCCAATACCAAAACTTCTAGGAACTGATTCACCAGTAAGAGCTGAAGTATCAAGTTGCGTTTTTCCTTCTGCTATTTCACCATCTAAAGGTACTTTTTCTCCTGCTTTTACTATTATTATATCATCAACTTTTACATCTTCTGGACTAACTACCTTTATATCATTTCCTACCATTAAATTAGCTGACTCTGGCTTAAGTTCCAGTAGAGCTTTTATAGACTTTCTAGAATTGTTAACTGATACTTCCTGTAATAATTCACCAATACTATAAAAAATCATTACTCCTGCTGCTTCTGAAAATTGATTTATAAAAAATGCAGCTATAGTAGCAAAACTCATCAAAAAGAACTCATCAAAAAAGTTTCCTTTTAAAATATTTCTTATTGCTCTTACTATTACTTCATATCCAACCACGATATATGATACTAAAAATATCATATTTGTTAATATAATATTATTAAACATAGACTTAGACATAAATCCTAAAAATAGAAATACCAATGATACTACTATTTTTATTTTTTGAACTTTTAGATTTTCTCCATCTCCGTGTTCATGTCCATGATCATGACTATGGCTATGATCTTGTCCTTCTTTTTTTACCTTACTTCCAACTTCTACTACTTCTACTTTTGGTTCAATATTTTTTATTATTTTTAAATCATTTTCTGAGTTTGAACTGTCTATTAACATTGTTAAAGTTCCAAAATCAATACTTACGTCTTTTACATACTCTGACTTCTTTAATTCTCTCTCTAACTTTGCTGCGCAATTAGCACAATCAAGATTTTTTAATATATACTTCTTCATAAAAATACACACCTTTCATATATGAATACTTGTTCATATATTTATTATAATATGAAAACTCCTCTTTGTCAATTATTTTTTTATTTTAAAATCTTGATTTTCAAAAGCTAAAAAAAGAGCTGTCCAACTCTTATCTTTTTTATTATGTAATAACATAGCTCCATCACTACAAACTCTGTCACGATGCCTATATCTGCTTATACTACCCTGATTCATATGTATATCATGAATTCCTAAACCATTTTTATAAAGCATTCCATAAATGTATGTGTCATAAGCATTTTCAACCATAGACTTAAATACATACTTTTCTAAAACTTCTATTAAGTAAGTACCCTCAGTATCAAGAGTTGGCATTAATCTCATTTTATCTTTATCAAATAAATTCATCTTTAAATAATCTAATGCAAACTCTTCTTCTACTTGGTGTAATCCATAGCCTTTTTTTACTATCTTATCTAATATTTCATTATTATACTCTTCATCATGATATACCAATAACTTTGAAACACTTAATATTTCACTATTCCAAGTCTTTTTTATAGAGCCCACATTAATTGCAATATCATAATTTTTTTCAAGTGCTTCCACTATTATGTGAAAATGAGCTGTTTCATCTAAATCGTACCATTTATCAATGATTTTACCTTTTAATAAAACATACTTTTCCATCTTACCCACCTTTAATCAAAATACGCTTCGTGAATTTCATTTTCTCTGCATTTAAAGCACATTTTTATTTGTTTTTCTGTATTTCTAGTTTGCGATAATTCTGGTAAGGAATCCATTTCAAAAAAGCCCATCTCTTCAGTTTCTGTATTCTCTCTAAAAAATGACTCTACATACTCACATTGTACAAATATTTTATAAACACTATGTGGAAATGGAATATTTACATTACGATTTCTATCATAAATAGCAAGTATTCTTAAAGGAATTATTTTTGCTCCAGCTTCTTCCATCGCTTCTTTCATTAAGTTTTCTTTTATTGACAAGTCTATGTCTGCCCAACCACCTGGTAATGACCATTTTCCATCTAATTTTTCTCTCACAAGCAGTATTTTTCCTTCATTAAAAATTGCTGCTCTAACATCTATTTTAGGCGTTTGATATCCTGTTTCTCCTGCAAATAAATTTCTTATTATCTCTCTTTCCATATCAGTATGGTTTTCCATTATATCCATACTTATTTCCCTAATTTCTTGAAATCTTTCAATATCATACTTATCTTTTGAGTATTCTAAACCTGCTTGAGATATTGACTGTAATTTTTTAGCAATTTCCAGCCATTTTTTTTGCTCCATTTTACCTCCAAAGTTCTCTTATCTATTTTTAATCAAACTATCTTTTAGTATACAAAACCTAAAGTATCATCACCTATATATTTTTTAATTATTTCATTATATTTTCCATTTTCTTTTATTTTTTGTAATCCTTCATTAAACATTTTGATTAAATCCAAATTTTCTCCCTTTTTAACTATAAATACTATATTTTCACTATTTACCTTATCTGTGAGTATTTTTAGCTTAATAGTATTGCTTTGATTATTAATGTAGTAAGCTAAAGAATGATCAATGAAAGCTATATCTATGTTCCCTTCTGCAAGGTCTTTTGATAATGAAGAATTATTTTCATACGGTATTACTAATGCTTCATAACTTTTACTTATAGAATTTGCATATTCTTCTTCTTCTGTCTCTTTTACTACTCCAAACATTTTACCTTTGAAATTCTCCATTGAATTAACATATATGTTGTCTATTCTGGCTACTCCCACAGAACCTGATACAAAATATGGATCAGAAATATCTATATCTTGGCCTTCTACTATTCCATTCATTACTCCATCTAACTTTTTTGTTTTTAGATTTTCTGTAAGTTGGGTATCAGTCATTGGTTTCCATATAACTCTAAATCCTTCTATTTTAGAAATCTCTTCTAATAGCTCAATGTCTATTCCAGAAATTTTTTTATTTTTTTCCATTTCAAATGGTACATTATCAACAGGAACACCAATTATATAATACTTCTTTTTAGCAATTTCTTTCCCTTTTACCTCGGCATTATAACTAAATCTACCTAATAAAACTATCATCAATAATAAAACAATAGAACTCATTTTTTCTAATTTAAAATTATTTTTACTTAACATTTCTTCACCTTCTATATTTATTTATATAATAAAATTACAGCCTATTATATCACATTATTATGTTCTTACTAAAAAAAATCTCTTATTATTTCATTAGAATTCTTTTAGAGAAATTTTTAGTGTTTTTTAGAAAGTTATTCTTAATATAAAAAAGGAAGTCAATTAAAGAATTACATTTAATATTCCAAAAAATATCAAATCTTAATACTTTAATTTTCTTCCTACTTTGTTTAACTATAGAACACTTTCTAAAAAATTCTTTGTTCTATTATGCTCTGGATTAGAAAAAATAACACTTGGATCTCCTTCTTCTACTACTTCTCCATCTGCCATAAATATTACTCTGTCACATACTTCTTTTGCAAAGCCCATTTCATGTGTTACTACCACCATTGTCATTCCTTCTTTTGCTAGGTTTTTCATAACTTGAAGAACTTCTCCTACCATTTCTGGATCTAATGCTGAGGTTGGCTCATCAAATAACATCACTTCTGGACTCATTGCCAATGCTCTTGCTATTGCTACTCTTTGCTTTTGTCCACCTGAAAGGCTTGCAGGATAAGCATCCTCCTTATCAGACAGACCAACTTTATTTAATAATTCTTTAGCTAATTTTTTAGCCTCTTCTTTTTTCATTTTTTTCAATGTTACTGGAGCTAATGTGATATTTTCTATTACTTTTAAATGAGGAAACAAGTTAAATGACTGAAAAACCATTCCAATTCTTTCTCTTAATCTATCAATATTTAACTCTCTTCCAGCAATATCAAAGTCATCTATATACACATGTCCTTCAGTAATAGTTTCTAAACCATTTAAACATCTTAAAAAAGTGCTTTTTCCTGAACCTGAAGGTCCTATAATACTAATTACTTCACCTTTTTCTATATTAACATTTAGTTTAGTAAGAACTACATTCTCTCCAAATTTTTTTGTTAAATCAACTGTTTTTATCATACATTTAGTTTCTCCTCAATTTTACTAAATACAAAAGTTAGTAACTTTATTATTACATAATACATTATTCCTATAATTAGATATGTTTCAAAGTATTTATAATTCTCTGCTGATATAGTTTTTCCATTTCCTGTTAATTCTGGTACACCTATAATAGTAAGTAATGATGTATCCTTTAACGAAATAATGAACTGGTTTAATATTGCAGGAATCATATTTTTCACAGCTTGAGGAAGTATAACTTTTCTCATAGCATGTTTATAAGGAAGACCCAAACTTCTTGCAGCTTCCATTTGCCCTTTATCTATTGCTTGAATTCCACCTCTAAATATTTCTGCCATATATGCACCAGCATTTAAACTAATAATTATAACACCTGCTACCTCAGGTCCCATTCCACTAGGAAACCAAATTTTTATAAGTGGGTTAATAGCTAAAGGTACTAAAGCCAAATAGAAAAAGAATGCCTGTACTATTAAAGGTGTTCCTCTTATTATACCAATATATTCTTTTGCTAAAAACTGAAAAAACTTAATTAGTGAATTATAAAAACTCTTTTGTTTAGTGGTTAGTGACCTCAAATAACCTATTCCAATACCAATCAATGTAGAAAAAATCAATGAAAAAAATGTAATTATTAAAGTTAATTGAAGTCCTGATAATAATTCTTTATGATTATGAACTACTATATCTACTACATTTTTAATAAAATCCATTTATTTTACTGCCTTCCCTGTATATTTTTCTAATATTTCATCATATTTTCCGCTATCTTTTAATTTTTTCAAACCATCATTAAACTTTTGTAACAGTTCTTGATTAGCTCCTTTTTTTACAGCAAATCCAAATTGAGCAGTATTTAATCTCTCTGTCGCTATTCTCAATTGTGTAGGATTTTGTTGAGTAATCGCATATGCAATTACAGGATAGTCATCAAATGCCACATCAGCTTGACCATTTATAACTGACTGAATCATAGTTGATGTATCTTCAAATATTGTTATCTTTACATTATATTTCTCTTTTACTGATTGTGCGTACTCTGCTCCAGTTGTTCCTTTTTTTACAGCAAATCTTTTATCTTTAAAATCTTCTGGAGACTTTATAGTATCATTATCTGCTTTTACTATTCCAACAATTCCAGAATCATAATATGCTTCAGAAAAATCTACTGCTTTTCTTCTCTCATCATTAATAGTCATTCCTGCTATTGCTCCATCTAATTGACCAGATTGCACAGCTCCAATGATTGCACTAAAGTCCATGTGTCTCCATTCTACTTCGAAACCTTCTACTTTAGCAATTTCATTCACTATATCTATGTCTATTCCTTCGTATTTTCCATCTTTTTTAAATTCAAAAGGTGCGAAAGCTGTATCTGAACCAATAACATATTTTTTTACTTCTTTTGAATCACCTGTCTTAGACTCTTCTTTTTTATCTGAGCCACAAGACATTATCAACATAAATACCGATAATAGCGTAACTAATTTTAAAACTTTACTTTTCATAATTGCCTCCTTTAATTATAATATTCCAAATTAATTTTACCATATACAATAACAACTGTCAAAGCATTAATTTATATATTCTATATATGAAATCATTTGAAAATTCATTAGCCAGTTTTCAAATAAAGTTTGCAATTAATATTTAAATTCTCTTTTTATAAATTTATCAGCTGTTTCTATATTTTTTATTTAGGTTTTTCAATAATTTCTTTTTATTTTCATTTATATGTGTTATACTGTTATCTAAGACCTTGACGAAGGTCTTTTTTATTTTACTAAAAAATGGACATGCCCTTTTTAGCATGTCCACTTTAAAAAAACCACTTTATATTATTAAAATTTATCTTCTGACAAATTAGATACTATAAAGCCTTTCATAAAATAGTGAAATTTCAGTTCTTCTATAAAGGCTACTTGGTCATCAGACATATCAGCACTTTCATCTTCTGTTTTAAATGTTTCCATTGTAACATAGATATCTTTTATTCTATCTTTTAACTCTTCCATTTTTTTATTTTTTAATATTATAATTTAAATCATCAATACTCTGTTGCTTTTTTATTATAAAACTAAAAAATTTTTCACCACCTTCTTTTTTTAATGTAAGTACATTATAACATAAAAATGCTTAGTAAATATTTTGAATTATATTTGTTTTTTATTATCATGGTTTTTTTAATAGTATTGATAGTATCTTGAAGCTTTTAATTTTTTTATTATTTTGATTTTTTATTCCTCTTAAATACTTCTATTATATTATTAATTTTATTTTATTTATTCCAGTTCCAATTTTCCATTTTGAATGTCCTCTAAACTATATGTTCCATTCTTATCTTTAAATAACCATATCCTTGATGATTGAGAATATGTTCCATTTAAATTTGGAGCTGGTTCAATTGTTTCTATTACAGTCTCTTGAAAAGTTTTGGAATCTAAATTTTTGACTACTTTTCCTTGATAGTATACCTTCTTTTTATCTTTTGCAAAATTTTGATCTATAATTACAAATGTTTTGTAGTCTTTTATTTTGACAATTTCCCCTGTATCTTTAGATTTATAGTAAATAACCTTTTGTTTTTCTACATTTACATATTTTGGTATAAAACACTCTAACTGTAAAACTAAACTGAAAAAATACCATCATTCCCAATAATATTAGTGTCTTTTTTTTCATTATTTCTCCTTGAGCAGTTTTTTATATTCTAAAATACTTCTTTTAATTCATATGTTTTATTTTTATCTTTTATTATATATCCTGATGATCCACAACCATATTTCCATGGTCCCTTATCTGGTGGTACTATTTCTTCTATTATAAAAAATGTTTTAGAGTTCACATTTTCAAGTAGTTTCCCATCATAGTATACATTCTTTTTATCTTTAGCTAATATACTATAATTTACAGATTTGATGACTTCAAATGTTTGAGAGTCTGCTTTCCCTAACTCTATTTTATTTTGTCCTTTATAATAATAAACCTTTCCTTCTTCTATTTTATAACCTCTATATATGCAGCTCAAAGAAAATCCAAACTGAAAAAATATAAGTGTTCCCAATAAAATAATTATTTTTTTCATTTTTCCTCCTTGTATAATATGTTTGTAGTTAAGATAGCTAATTAACTACTTAAAATTTTTGTTACTTTATGTAATAATAGTTTTAATGGTAGAGTGGTAACTTTTTCCTCCTTGTATATTTACTATATACTATATATCATTAGTAACAAAACTTCAAGTTGTCAGTATTATTAGATTACTAAATTTATTTCTTGTAAAACGGATTGCTAATAAATACAAACTTCCAAAACTAAAACCTTGGCCTATTAATTAGAAAAATTGTAAATTAATTTATACTTATTCAGTCTTTCCTGTTACGACATTTAATTTGCTTAACAAATTAAAATGAGATAGCCGAGCAACTATCTCATTAGGAAAAATGTAAAAAATCTAACAAAAATATTAACAATTTTTTATGCCTACAATTAGTATACAGGAATTTCATTAAATTGAAACTCGAAATTTCCTAATTTTACAATTAAAAGTAGAAGGGGGAATATAAAAATTAATAGCATAACTATGATTAAAACACATTCCTTGTATTTATATAAAAAATGACTTAAAATATAACAAGATTAATATACCTAGGAGATAATATGATTGACTTTAAAAAATGCAGTATTGAATAAAGATGATGATTCAATCTCTTTTAAAATTTTCTCACAAATTAATCTCATCCTTTTCATCCTTAATTCTTAATTTTTCTAATATATTTTACTATAAAAAAAATAGCCAGCAAAATCTTAATTGCCGGCTAACTCCTTGTAAAGAATATAAAAAAATATACTCTTTATTTATTAACTACTTCTTTTTAGTTTTAGTTGCTTGAAATTTTTCCCAAATTCCTTCTTTAGTTAAGATACTTTTTACAGTTCTTGTTGGTTGTGCACCATTTGATAAGAATCTTAGAATTTCTTCTTCTTTTACTTCTACTTGTTTTCCATCTTCTAAAAGTGGATTATATGTCCCTAAATATGCTATTGCTTTTCCATCTCTTTTGCTTAGTTCTTCCATTGCTGCTATTCTGTATACAGGCAATTTTCTTCTTCCTAATCTAGTTAATCTTAATTTTACCATTTCACTTTACCTCCAAATATATTTAAAATAATTATTAATTAATTTATCTTTTCTTACCTCTAAAACCTCCGCCTAATCCTGGCAAACCACCACTATTAAACATCTTCATAACTTGTTTCATCTGTTCATACTGCTTAATCAGCTTATTTACTTCTGTTACATCAGTTCCGCTTCCCTTAGCTATTCTCTTTTTTCTATTTCCATTTTTCAAAAGTTTAGGATCTCTTCTCTCATGTATTGTCATGGAAAATATTATTCCTTCTACTTTCTTCATTTCCTTTTCAGCCATTCCCATATCTATTGCACTTGTATCAAGTCCAGGAATTAACTTCATTATATTTCCAAGAGAACCCATTTTTTTGATCATCTTAAACTGCTTTAAAAAATCTTCAAAATCAAACTGATTTTTTCTGAATTTTTCTTCCATTTTTTTAGCTTCATCTTCATCTATTGCTTCCTGAGCTTTTTCAACTAATGAAACTACATCACCCATTCCCAATATTCTAGAAGCTAGTCTATCTGGATGAAATGCTGATATATCATCTAACTTTTCACCATCACTTATAAATTTAATTGGTTTTCCTGACACTTCTTTTATAGATAGTGCTGCTCCACCTCTAGTATCTCCATCTAACTTTGTCAGTATTACACCGCTTATATCTAGTTCTTCATTAAAAGTCTTGGCCACATTTACAGCATCTTGACCTGTCATACCATCTACTACCAGTAATATTTCATCAGGTACAAAATTTGACTTTATTTGCTTTAACTCTTCCATTAGCTGCTCATCTATGTGTAATCTACCTGCTGTATCTAAAATTATGTATGTAGCATTCTCTTCTTTGGCCTTTTCTATACCAGCTCTACAAATTTCGATTACATCACTGCTTTCATCAATAGTAAAAGTAGAAATTCCTGTTTGTTCTCCTAATACTTTAATTTGCTTTTTAGCTGCTGGTCTATAAACATCGGCACCTACTAAAAATGGTTTTTCTCCCTTTTTCTTTAAGTATTTACCTAGTTTTGCGGAAAATGTTGTTTTCCCTGCTCCTTGTAATCCTGTAAGCATTATAATTGTAGGCGGCTTACTTGCTTTCTCTAATACTACATTTGTACCACCTAATACTTCTACTAATTCATCATTTACAATTTTTACAAATTGTTGTGTGGGATTTACACCTTTTATTACATCTTCACCCACTGCTTTATCTCTTATTTTAGCAACAAAGTTTTTAGCCACGCCATAGTTAACATCTGCCTCAAGAAGTGCTAATCTAACTTCTCTTAAAGCATCTTTTATATTAGCTTCTGTTAACTTCCCCTGACCGCTTACTTTTTTAAAGATGTCTTGAAACCTATCACCTAAATTATTAAACATTAAAACACCTCATAATATTATATAAATATTTTGATTTTAAGAATTTTTATCACCGTTATAATCGTGATAAATAAAGATTTAAATTAAACTTCTTCATTAAAACCAAGTTCAGATATAATTTTCTCTAATTCTTCTTTAGAAAAACTATCTCTTAATTTCTCTAGTTTCTCCTTTAACTCTAAATCTCTGCTGTATATATTTAATTTTTTCTCATAATCATCTAACTGTTTCGTTCCTCTTTTTATATTATCAAAAATAGCCTGTCTTGTTATACTATATTTCTCTGCTATTTCACTAAAGGAATAATCCTCTTCAAAATATAATTCTAAATACATCTTTTGTTTTTCACTAAATAAATTCTTATAATAGCAGAACAATACAGAGTATTTTAGAAAATCAACTAATTTATCCATAATAAGAAATATTATACATAGTTCTTTAAAATTTGTCAAGTACTTTCTCTTTACTTTTAATTTTTATTATTGATTTTACTATTCTTGATTGTCTAAATTTTTTATATTTAATATTTTAAAATAAAAAGACTGTCATTAATAAAGAATATTTCAGACAGTCTTATTACTATATTTTACTATTTTATATTCACATTTATATCTGGAGTACTCACATCTATTTTAGTATTACACTTAGGATTTTTACTGCTTGAATTACAAGAATATTTCAAACTTGCACATGAAAAGGTAAGTATTATTAACATAAACACCATAATTAATTTTTTCATCTTGAAACCTCCTATATATTGATTATTAATTATACCATATTACAGATAAAATTTTAACAATTAATAACCTAATACTTTGTTCCATTCACCTACTCTGTCTTTTTGATCAGCTAGAATCTTATCTGCTCCATCTCCACTTATTGTAATAGACTCTATCTTATCACCTTGTAATATCGACTTCAATACTTCCATATCTTTTTCTGACTTTAATTCTCCAAAAATTGTATGTTTATCATTTAACCAAGTAGTAGGAACTGTTGTTATAAAAAACTGACTTCCATTAGTTCCTGGTCCTGCATTTGCCATTGCTAATATTCCTGGCTCAGAGAAATTCAAACCATTATTTACTTCATCTTCAAATCTATAACCTGGTCCTCCTGCACCTGTTCCTGTTGGGTCTCCACCCTGTACCATAAAATCTTCAATTACTCTATGAAATTTTAACCCATCATAATAACCATTTTTAGCCAAATTTACAAAGTTTGCAACTGTTACTGGTGCTTTATCTGGGAATAAAACTAAATTTATATCCCCCTTATTTGTTTTCATTACTACTGTTATCACTACATCTGCCATCTTTTTTTCCTCCTTATTTGATTTTTTCGCCAAAAGGCTTATTGATAATATTATAATTAATAAAATTACTAATACTTTTTTCATTGCTCCACCTTTCTCCTATTAAAATTGGATTCCTAATTTATCTACTTAATAGATTATAATACAAATCTTCTATTTAAAAGATCCTCTCTTTTTTTATAATCTGGCATGTATCTTTCTATATGATAATAAAAATCCTTACTATGATTAGGATGCCTCAAGTGAGCTATTTCATGTACAACTACATATTCTACACATACTAAAGGTTTTTTTATAAGCTCTACATTTAAATTTATATATTTTTTTCTGTGATTACAAGAACCCCATCTAGATTTCATCTTTTTTATAGAAAGATGATCTATTTCTTCATTCATAAGTTTTAGATATTTTTCCATTAATTCCTTAAATAGGACTTTTGATTTTTCAAAGTACCATCTTGAAACTACATTTTTCTTTAGTTCAAAAGTATCCTCTTTAACTTTTAAAATCATTTTTCCCTCATGTAAAAACACTCTATTTTCATTACTTAAAGCAACTTCTAATTCATATATTACTCCTAGATAATATAATTTTTCACCAGTAATATATTGTAGTACTTCTGCTTTGGGAATCTTATCTAATTTTTGTTGTATTTCTTCTATCCAGCTTTTTTTAGATCGTATAAAATTTTCTATATACCCAGAATCTAAGTTCATTGGTGCTGATATATATATTTTTCTATCTGAATAAACTCTTAAATTTATATTTTTTACTTTTTTTCTCTCTACTTCATATCCTAGTATTATTTCTTTTGGCATATTAATTCCTTTATCTATCTTAAATATAGTATTTTATAAATAATAAATATTAATAAAAATATATTTTCTATTATTATTTCTACGTCAAAAATAAAACCTTTTTATTAAAAACTAATCCTTATAACTCATCTATTTCCTTCTCAATCATTTCCCTTAGCGAACTTATCCCTAAAAAACTAGATATCTCTTTAAAAATATCAGCTTTAGAAAAAATTTCTTCATAAAATTCAGGAGTGTTTTCTCTGAAACTCTTCATGAAAATAATTGTATTTCTTTTATTTGTAAGTCTTATTATATCATTATTTTCCAATGAAATTAATAAATTTAATTTATTAAAGCTATTATTTTTAATTACCATCTTAGAAAAATTAACATCTCTAACTTCATAAATGCTAAAGTATTCTTCTTTTTTTCTCATATATGATAAGTAGGTGAATATAAATTCTCCATTTAATTCCTCTAGTTTTTCTAACTTTATTCTAAAAGATTTATAACTCCCTATAATTAAATAATAACCAATAAATACTATTACTATTTCCATGATCCAAAACATTTTTTCACCTAACCTAGACCAAATTTTTGTGATTTTGTTTTAAAATAATTTCTAAATAAGTTTTTGTATAAATATTTGTGCTAGTCCTAAAAATAGAAAGAAACCACAGACATCAGTAAAAGTAGTCAAAACCACAGCTGATGCTAATGCAGGATCAATTTTTAACTTCTTTAAAGTTACTGGAATAATAAATCCAGTTAAACACGCTATAGTTAAGTTTCCTATCATTGCAAAAAATATTATTATTCCTAAAAATATATTTTTATTAACTATAAACATTATAAAACCTGTTATTAATCCAAGCATAGAACCATTAAAAAGTCCCACTAGCAATTGTTTTACTATTATTTTATAGTTATCATCTAAATCGAGTTCTCCTAGGGCGATTCCTCTAATCGTAACAGTTAAAGATTGCGTTCCAGCATTTCCACCCATTCCTGCTACTATTGGCATTGCAGTGGCAAGAACTACGGCTTTTGAAATGGTTCCCTGAAACAGTCCTACAACAAATGAAGCAAAAAATGCAGTTCCCAAATTGACTATCAGCCAAGGCAGTCTTTTTCTTATTGAAAAAAATAATAAAGAATTTATATTTTCTTCTTCTGAAACCCCTCCTAATTTCAACATATCTTCTGTACTTTCTTCTAAAATTACATCAATAATATCATCTACTGTTATTATTCCTAATAAATGATTTCTTTTATTTATTACTGGTATAACTTTCAAATCGTACTTAGATACTGTTCTTGCTACATCTTCTTGGTCATCTTCTGGATAAACTGATAATATGTTTTCATTTGTTATTTCTGATAACTCCATCTCATCTGGCGATATCAAGATATCTCTTAAATCCGCTTCACCAATTAGTTCTCTTCTACTATTTAATACAAATATCTTTTCTATAACTTCTGTCTTTGGAGCTATGACTTTTATTTTTGCCATTATATCTTTTATTAAAAGTGTTTCCTTAAAAGCAATATATCTGGTCGTCATTATTCCACCAGCTGTATCTTCTTCATAGCCTAGTAGCTCTCTTAATTTATTTGCATCTGATCGTTTCATTTTATTTAGTATTGATTTACTTTTTTGAAAATCTATATATCCTAAAATATCTGTTATATCATCTGGTGACATATATGAAAAAATCTGTATTATCACTTCATCTGAAAACATTTCTAATATCTTTTCTTGAAGTTCCTCGTCTGCCTGTTCTATTACTTTTGCTTTACTTTCATCACTCATCAGATTTAAAATTCTCTTTAGTTCATTATCATTTAAATCCTCAAAGCTTTCTGCGATATCTATAAAATGATTTTCTTTTAAATATTCTTCCAGTTCATTTTTAGAATGAATCTTCACTATCTCTTCTGTTATTTCTTCAATCTCTTCCTTCTCTTTTTCTTCCATTAATTCCTCCTTTCTTATTTAAATTTATCAAATAAAATACTTAAATATTTTTCTTCCAAATTTCTTATATCTTTTTTAAATTAAAACCAGCTTTCTTACTTCTTGAATTGTCAAATTAAATGCACCACTAAAATAATTAAGAAACTATAAATATAATTGTAGTACTTCTAGTGGTGTGTTGTAATTTAAGCATTTTCTAGGTCTACTATTTAACTCTAATAATACT
>JAGOZX010000045.1 GCA_018058425.1 Sebaldella sp. | reverse complement strand
ACTTGGTTTAAATTTTATAAGTACATGGATAAATTTAAAATTAGTAGGTTTACAAGACTCAATAATTTCAAAGTTTATGAAAGAATTTAAAGAATTTAATGAATTAGCTAAAGATGAAAATATCAAGCTATTAAAAGGGGATATAAGAAATAAAGTCTTAAAAGGAGCGATGTTAGACACTAGAAAATTTTATGAAGATTTAGATAAAAATAAGATTACTTTATTAGAATATACTAGTAAAAAATATCCTATTAATCTAAAAAATATTCAGGATCCACCATTATTTCTTTATATAAAAGGCAATATTGAATTTTCAGAAAAAAATATAGGAGTAGTGGGAACACGTAGAAATACAGTTTATGGAAAAATTTCTTGTGAAACTATATTAAAAGAGCTTTTAGAATACGATGTGACAATAGTGAGTGGCTTAGCTTTAGGAATTGATAATATAGCACATGAATATACTTTAAAGAGAAATGGAAAGTGTATCGGAGTGGTGGGAAGTGGACTAGATAAAATATTTCCATATGAAAGCAAGATGCTTTGGGAGAAAATCCCAGAAAATGGAATGCTTATTAGTGAGTATCCTCTGGGAATGGAACCATTAAAGTGGAATTTTCCCAGAAGAAATAGAATCATTGCAGGATTATCACAAGGAGTTTTAGTGTGTGAAAGTTACGGGAAAGGTGGAGCCCTAATCACAGCAGAATTAGCGTTCCAGAATAATAGAGAAGTATTTGCAGTGCCAGGATTTATAAACTATCCTTCATTTAAAGGATGTAATGAACTTATAAAGGAAACAAAAGCAAAACTAGTCAATTCAGGAAGAGATATAGCAGATGAATTTTTGTGGGAAAAAGATGCGAAAGAAAAAATAAATATGTACTTATCTAATGAAGAAAAAAAAGTTCTTAATTCACTGGGAAGTGAAAAAAGTTTGGATGAATTAATAATGGAGACAAAACTGAATGGAAGCACAATACTAGCTGTATTAACAAATTTAAAAATAAAAGAATTAGTTCATGAAATTGCTGGTGGAAAGTATAAAGGAATATAGTATACTTAAAGATAAATTTAGAATTTTAGAATAAATTTTGTAAGTGTATTTTACCATTATAAAAGTTATTTTCACTCTGTTAAAAATTATATTATCTTAAATACTCAAAGTCCATAATAGGACTTTTAAATAATTTTTCTTATAAAATCACTTGCTATCTTAATTATTCTATGTTATAAAGATTATACTATAAAGATGAAACTAAGTACATACTTAATGATTTTTGTACTAGATATTTGTGAGCTTATTTTACTTTATCAAATAAAAGGAGAGCATATGAGAAAAAGAATATTATTGTATATTGTGATAGTTATAATACTATTTATTATATCTTCAATCTTTATTATTCCAGAATTGAATAATTACAAAAAGATAATCAAATTTATTTTACTAGGGCTATTTTTATATAGTACAATATACAATATTATAAAGTCAAAGCTCTTTATAAAGATATTACTTATAGTATTATTTTTTATCAGCCTAGCAATAACAAGTATTTTAGAACCAACAAATGGTTTTATTTTGGAATCAGAGAAATATTACATTACTAAATTAAACGATATTTATTTATATACAAATTATGTAATGATAGATGGATATTTATTAGTATATGAAAAAGATAAATATTTACCATTACTACATTTTAAAGCCTCTAGAGAGTACTCTATGAGTGAGAATGAGAAGATTGAACTAAAAGAAATTAATAATAAAGTATATATTCAAATTAATGATGAAAATGCTTATTTAATTGAAATGAATAAGAGTTATTGGGAGATTGAATAGTTATGGAAATATTTTATGAGGCATCTTTAAAAATAAAGAAAAGATATAAATCATAAAATTTTCTAGAAAAAATAAGGAATAATTTAATAACATATAATAAATCAAAAAAGGAGTTATCAAAATGAAAAAAATAATTTTATTTTTATTAGTAAGTATTTCAATTAGCAGTTTTTCTTGTAAAGCACTTATAAATCCTAAAAGTTCTTATATTGTAAAAGAGAATAAGCTATATTATAAAGGAATAGAAATGAATGGTGTGGATATTAAATCTTTTAAAAACATAACATATTCTTATGAAAGCTGTCAATATAGAGATTATATTAAAGATAATAAAAATGTATATTTTAAAAATTTGAAAGTAGAGGGAGCAGATCCCCAAAGTTTTGTTATGATTGAACAAGGATATTATAAAGACAAGCGATATATTTACTTTTATGGGAAAAAACTTGTGGACAGTAACTCACAAAAAGATATAAAAATTATAAAAGATAATAAAGATACGAATTGCATCCCATGGGGAGATGGCGGCTGTATTATTAATAATGGCTATAAATATTTAAATGGAGAAAAAATAAAGTAATGGAGAAGCATGAATAAAAATAAATCACATTACAGCATAAAAAGTAATATTACTTTGTTTATTCTAAAAAATATAGTATAATTTAAATAATAGAATAATAAAAAGGAGTAAACATATGAAAAAAGTATATTTATTTTTAGTTTTAGCATTAAGTAGTTTGTCTGTAAGTGACATAAATATAGTTCCAGATGATTCATTTGGAAAATCCATATTTTATTCAGGATTAGTAATAGCAGCACCAATATACTTATCGGCTCATACTTCACAAGAGGTAAGCAGCTCTAAAAATTATGATGAGAATCGAACAGTAGAAGAAACATATAAGTATTTTAAAAATTTAGCTCAAAAGGGTGAAAAAGTAAGAGCAGATGAGGTTTTTTCAACTCTTGGTCTAGAAAATGTTGGATTGAAAAATGAGGATATGGTAGAATTAACAGAAATTAATGTAGGAATGTTGGTTTCTAATAAATATAAAAGTTTAGCTCTTATTCCTTCAAACGCAAAGTATGAAGACTTAATGGGTAAAAAAATAAGATAATAAAATGAAATATATAAAAAAGAACCGTAATAAATATAAACTAGATTTAGAAAATTAATTTAATCTTGTTGTATTTTCACGGTTCTTTTTTTGACTAAAACTATATATAATTATTCAATAATTTTCAAGTTTTCAATTCTATTTCTTATTATTTCTTCAATATCCAAGGAAAACTTTATCAGTTTTTCAAGCTCAAAATTATATTTTTCTACATTTATTTTAGAAAAATCATCATTATTTACATACTTTCTTAAAAGGTTAGTCTGGACTCCAAAAATAGATAGGAGTAAATAAAGTTCTTGAAAATAAAAAGGACGATTTTTACTAACAGTTTCTGAAAACTGCATAGTATTAAAAATCAAATTTTCAATTGATGTCTTTAATTTCTTTTCTAAATCAATCATTTCCATAGAATCAATTTTTAATTTAATAATGTCATTCAATTGGTCATTTATATCAGAAAAAATATCAATTATAATAGTAATTTTAGACCAAATTTTTTTATATAATTTAAACTCTGTATCAAATTGTGTTTTATGAATAAAATTAAGTCTTTCTATATTACCAGTTAATCTGCTGATTTCAGTATCTAAGTCTTTTTTTTGTACAGCCATTTCGAATTCGTGTTTTTCTTTTTGATTTGCAATTTTTATATTTTGTTTGTATGTTATAATTCCCAGCCAAATAGCTGTTCCAGATGATATTAAAATACTAAAAAAAGAAACAATATTGTCTTTTATCCATTGGTTCATAAAACACCTCAATTCATATTAATCTAAATTACTTTGAATCATCTTAACTAGTGCAATTTTTATTTCTGTACCTAATAATTGTATTTTATCTCTATCTATTGATATTTTTTCGAGTTCTTCAGCATAGTTATCTATGATCTCATTATTTTCACCATTAGAAGAGGAAATTAATTTAACATCTCGATAATCAGTCATTAAGTCAATAATTGGATGGCAGACATCTGAAAAACTTTTGAATTTTTCTATAATTTCTGGAGCATAAGTTGATGTAAGCATTCTCATAAGTGCGAAATTATTATCAAGATTATAAAGCGCATCTCCAAACCTTTGAAATAAAATATTTAAGTCTTTTGCTGAATATCTATAATTAAAAACCATTAGTATAGAATTTTCAAGAGAAGAAAATTTTTCAAATAGGACTTCTAATTTTTCTCTATAAATTCTTTTTCTTTCTTGGTCTCTATAAAAATCATTTGCATTTTTTTGTGAAAAATATGAACCAATAAAACCTAAAATCCCACCAATTGTAGCACCAATAAGAGTAATGATAATAACTGCCATTACATGTTTCCTCCTTTAAAAAATCATAAAGTGATTTTTAAACTATAATACTTTATAATGAGTATATCATATTTATTAATCAAGTAACAATTATAAAATGAATAAAATAAAAGCGTTTAATTTTATAAATACTGTATTATTTAATAAAAAAGTTTCTAATTAATATCATAGAAAATACTTAGTTTAATCTTAGTTTATTATAAAAGTATTTACAAAACAAAGAAAATATTATAGAATATCTAAAGTTGGTGAAATATTAAAAATGTTATGAATATAAATATAGCATTTTATTAGTGTACACACAGCTTAAAGGAAGTATATTTAGGTATACAATGAATTTTAGGAGGAAAAAATGAAAAAAGTAATAATGGTAATTTGTTTATTAATGTTTAGTGTTTTAGGTTATTCGGAAAATTTTAAAGGAACAGATGCAGAGTTTTTTGAAGCTTTTAACCCAAATTTTGATACATTTACTAAGAAAGACGGAAGTGTTTTTAGCGGAAAAATAGAAGTTATAAGAGGAACAACAAAATTACCTTGGTTTAATATGGAAATAAAAGATGGTAAAAAGAATGGTAAGGTAGTTTTTTATTTTAAAGATGGTAAAATAAAATCTGTATCTAATTATGATAGAGGAAGAATAGCAGGAGATTATACTTTTTATAATAATAATGGAACAATCCTATATAAGACAAAATTAGTCGATGGAACAGGGGTAATCAAAGACTTCACTGAAAATGGTAAGCTTGTGGTAGAAACAGACTACTTAAATGGAGTTAAAGATGGTAAAATGACAAGCTATAATGAAGATGGAAGTATCAATGAAGTAGTATATTATAGAGATGGAAGAGTTGATCTTCCACCAGTAGAAACTGAAGCTCCAGTAGTTCAAAAAACTACTGAAGACACAAGTAAAAAAAATGCAGGGTCACAAGAAGTAAAAACAGAGAAGACTAAAACTAAGAAAAATAAATAATACTTGAAGAATACACTACAAGAATTGTGTATTCTTTTTTTATATGATAAAATATAGATATTACATTATTTATAAAAAGGAGATGAAATGAAAAAATATTTTTTAACTTTGATTTTATTGGTTTTTGCAATTGGGTGTTCTTTATCAACTCCTGTCTTTATCTTAGATAACCCCACTGACAAAGCAATAGAAGTCGAAATAGATGGAAAAAAACATGTAATAGAACCAAATAAGTTTGAGAAGCTTAAATTAAAAGCAGGAAAACATAATATGAAATTAAGTGATGGAAAAGATATTAATTTTATAGTATATAGTGATTCTAAAGGTGGGATTATAAACCCTACCAGAAGTGATTATATTTTTGTTCATATGGCATATGTAGTAAAAGGATCAGAGAAAAGTTTTAGGCCAGCAGGTGAAGATATTATTATAGATGGAATAGAATATAACGGACCCTTTGGTTTAGCAAATGATATAATAATTGATAAAAATGTAAAGAACTGGAAGTATGATATTCACACACCATTTCCTAAAAAAGAAACTACAAGTGATAAGAATTCTAAGGGAAATATTAGAACAAAGATTTTCACTAAGAGTGAATTCATAAACTTTTTTGAAGAAGAAACAAGAACACAAGGATATTATGATGCAAACAAAATTATATCTGATAAACCTGTTCTAATAGACGCAGCTGAAACTGCAACTTCAGAGGTACCAAATTTTAAAAATCCAGAAGTAAAAAAGTATGCAGAAGAAATAATGTCTCTAGATAAAGAGTATGGTGTGACAGATAATGCAGGTAGACAATCTAAAATCAGAAAAGAATTTAAGATAGCTTGGAAAAATTATGTACAGGCTCTAATGAAAAGTGATTCAAGTGATTTAGAATTATCTAATATTTTTTCAACATCTAATTTAAGCAGAGGTGTAATTATACAATAAAAGGTTTAAATATGAAAACCAGCTTAGTTTAATTGTCTAAGCTGGTTTTTTAATTAATTATTTTCTATTTCAGGTTCTGAGTCTATATCTGTAACTTCTTTAGTTTCATTAGCAATAGGACTAGCCTTTTTTTCTTTTTCTTCCATTTCATCTAATTTTTTTCCTAAGAAACTAGGAAGCTGTAAACCGGCCAGATTAAACATTTCATTTAATGGAGGGACAGATTGATACATTCCAGAAATAAAGTTTGCAGTAGCAGTTTTATTTTCTCCACCAGAACCATTATCCCAAACAATTACTTTGTCTAATTTTATGTTCTTAATAGCTTCAGATTGATATTTTACTAATTCTGGAAGTTTATCAGCTATTAATAATAATGCAGCTTTTTGAGCATCATTTTCACTAGCAATAATAAGTTTAGAAAATCCTTCAGCTTGGTTTTTAATATAATCTCCAATACCACGAGCTTCAGCATCCATTTTATAGTAGATACCATCAGCTTCTCCTTTTGCTTTTCTTCTAATTCTTTCAGCATCAGCTTCAGCATCTATTTCTACTTTTTGTTTATTTATTTCAGCTGGAATTAATATATCAGCAGTCTGCTCAGCTTTTACTTTTTCAGCTCTTACTAGTTCAGCAAGTTGTTCAGCTTTATATGCTTCTTCTAAAGCCTTTGCAGACTGTACTTTTTCAGAGGAAGTAGCTCTCCTAGCAGCCTCGGCTTCTCTTTCACGACGTACGGCATCTGACTCAGCAATGCTAATTTTAGCTTCATTTTCTCCTTGAATTGCTGCAGCGTTAGCTTGAGACATCTTAATACGTTTTTCCCTTTCAGCTTCAGCTTTACCAATTTCTCCATCTCTTTCTTTTTCAGCAACTAATTTTTTAGCTTCATTTATAGCATGAGCAGCAGCTTCTTGTCCCAGCGCTTCAATATATCCTGACTCATCTTTAATATCAGTAACATTGACATTTATTAATCTTAAACCAATTTTTTTTAATTCTGTTTCCACGTTTTGAGCAATAGCCATTAAAAATTTATCTCTATCAGCATTAAGCTCTTCTATATTCATAGTAGCAACTACTAATCTTAGCTGTCCAAGAATAATTTCTTTAGCTAAATTTTCAATATTTTCTTTTTTTAAGCCAAATAATCTCTCAGCAGCATTTCTCATTATTTCTGGTTCTGTAGAAATAGCTATTGTAAAATTAGATGGAACATCGACTCTTATATTTTGCTTACTTAAAGCTTTTTTCAAATCAACTTCTATAGAAATAGGAGTTAGATTTAAGTAGCCAAAACTTTGTATAACTGGCCAAATAAGAGCACCTCCACCGTGAACACATTTTGCTGATTCACCAGATTTTCCTACACCTTGTCCGTATATAACTAAAATTTTATCTGACGGACATCTTCGATACCTTGTTAAAAAAAACATAAATGCAATAAATATTATTGCAGAAATAGAAATAATGATTCCAAATATTGGATCCAAAAACATAAACTCCTCCTAATTAATTTTATTTTTTACTATTAATAACGAATTATCTAAAACATCACAAACTTCAACAATATTACCAGTCTTGATTTCTTCATCAGAAATGGCGTCTAGTTCTCTGAGAGTACCATCTAAATTAATATGAACTTTCCCAGTGCCACTTCTATTTGCTGGTATTGTAAGATAGACTTCTGCCTTTTTTCCAATAGCATGTTTTATTTCCATGGTATTATCTTGCTTTAAATGTGATAAAGCAAAAAATAATCTTGCTACTAAATACATAGCTATTGATCCAGCAATAAAACCCAAAAATAAACTTATTGCATGACTTAGACCGGCCTGTATACATGTAAGCGCAGTCCAAGACAAGATCGCAAAAAAAGAAACTAAACTTTTAAAAGAAAATATTGAAAACTGCGCATTGTTATGTGAGTCATTATCATTGTCGTCAAAATCGACATTCACATCAGAATCAACATCGAAATCTACATCAATATCAGAACTACCACTGTCAATACCTATTAAAGTTAGTATGACTTGTAATAAAAGTATAACAGTAAAAAATATACCAGTATAAAGTAAAAATTTTTCTATTGTTAACCCCTCCCTTCGTTATATATCCTAAAAGAAACTAAATATTTATTTTTAGTTTTAATTAAAGAAATAATAACATTTTAGATTGTAAAAATCAATTGATAATATTATAAAATCTATAATTAAAGACTATTTGGTATAAAAATTATGAAAAGAAATAATTTAAAAAATAAAAGATTTGATATTTATATGAAAATGTAATAGAATTTACTAGTATTAAGAATTATTTGTAAGTTTTAAAGAAGAAAAATAAAAAATGGTATTTTAAGGAAAGAAAGAGGGATATAATGAATTTAGAAATTAAAAAAATGTCGTATTTTGATTTTTTAATGAGTAGTTATGAAATAGAAAAATTAAAAATATGGATTTCAGTTTTAGTGATTTGGGTTTATATAGTTTACGATATATGGACTAAAAATAAGCAGATACCGTGGAAAAATCTTATTGTAAATATGGCTCCATCAGGATTTTTAATATCTATAACAATAAATGTTTTTGTATATTTTGTTGTTTATTTTTTTAAGTATAAGAGAGCAATGAAGGATAGTCCTGTAATAAAAGCTCAAGTAAGTGAAAATTTCATAAAAAGCTTTTATATATTTGGAGATAAACAAAAATATTCTATGAAAAAATATACAGAATTTGTCAAAATATTTGAAAAAGCAAATGGATTTTACTTCACTTTAACAAGAAGAATAGCTTTATTTATTCCTAAAAGAGGTCTATCAGTGGAAGAAAATGCGTATATAAAAAAAATAGTTGATAAGTATAAAACAACAGGGAAGAAAAAAGTTGAGATTAAAAATAAGAAGAAAAAATAGGTTTTAAGGAAAAAGGAGCTGATTACATGGAATCCTTATTAAGCAAACTTAATTATAAAGCGAATGATAATATAGTTATTTTTAACATGCCAGAAGAATTTACAGATATTGAGGTAAGTATAAGTAAAGAAATTAAGGTTTATAAAAATAATACAGCTATAAAAACTGAATTTATTCTAGTATTTGTGAGAAAAAAGTCAGGTTTAGATGATTTTATTTTAAAAAATAAAGATTATTTACTAAGCTTTGAAGATGATTTAATTTGGTTTGCATATCCTAAAACCAGTTCAAAAAAGTATGAAGGAAAAACAGATATTACAAGAGATAAAAATTGGGATTCTCTTTTAAATATTGGATATAAAGGTGTTAGAATGGTTTCTATTGATGATGATTGGTCAGCATTTAGATTTAGAAAAGTAGAGTATATTAAATAATATATTTTAATTTATATTGGAGGAATAGTATGAAAAAGAAACTATTATTAAGTTTTTTATTGTTAATATTTTTTATAACTGGATATTCTGAAATAAAAAAAGATGTAAAAGCTTCAAAGAATATAGCAGTAACTAAAGCAGATCCTCTTCCAAGCTGGAGTGATACTAAGGTAAAGAAAGATATAATTGCTTATATAACAAATATAACTGATAAAAAAAGCCCTAGCTATATCCCTCCTGAGGAGAGAATAGCAACCTTTGATAATGACGGTACATTATGGGCAGAACAACCTGTAGCAGAAGAGTTATTTATAATTTATTATGCAGAAAAGATGATAAAAGAAGATCCAAGTTTGAAGAATAAGCTACCTTTTAGCAAGATTAATGAATTTTATTCAAATGGGAAATTTAATATAAAAGATAGAAAATTATTTGATGAATTAGTGGGAATAACACATTCAGGAATGACAAATGAAAAGTTTAAAGAGACTGCAAGAGAATTTTTCAAAGAATTTAAATATCCTGTATCAAATAAACCTATGTCAAAGATAGTTTACCAGCCTCAATTAGAACTACTTGATTACTTGAGAGCAAATGGTTTTAAAGTATATATATGTTCAGGTGGAGAAGCTGAGTTTATGAGAGTGATATCAAAAGAATATTATGGAATTCCAGAAGAAAACGTTATGGGAAGTGAGCTGGTTTTTCAGTATGATGAGAATACAAATTTAATGACTAGAGATTCTAAACTTTTCACTGATAATAATGAGAGAGCGAAAGCTACAAATATTCAGTATAGATTGGGAAGACCTTCGGTTTTTGCAGTTGGTAATGTACGTTCTGGTGGAGATATCTATATGTTGCGTTTTAGTCAGGCAAGTAAATATCCTTCATTTCAGCTAATGATAAATCATGATGATGATAAACGTGAATTTTCTTATGCAGAGAAGAATGGAAGATCTTTAGAGTGGGCAGAAAAATATAATTGGAATGTGGTAAGTATGAAAAATGACTGGAAGCAAATTTTCCCTGAATAAATATTTTATTTTTATTCACATTAACATCATATAGATAGTTTATAATATGAAGTGGAAAAGTGATATTATATTTAAAAGGAGAAGGTTATATGATGAGAAAGATAAATTTATTAATGGTATTTTTTCTTTTTAGTTTTTCTGTATTTTCAATTAAAGTTTCAGAAATACAAGAAGTTAAATGGCTTAAAAATTATGCACAAATAAAAGATATTGAAGTAGCAGAAGTTATAGAGCTAAACGACATAGAAACTGCTGTAATTAGGTCAGGTGACAAAGCAGTTGGGATTGATACATATAGTGATGGAAGAATTAAGACTTTATCTTTTTATTTAGGTAAAAATAAAAATGGTTCTTATTATGAATATTATCCAAATGGTGATATAAGCAGAGAGCTAAATTATAATAACGGTAAAAAAGAAGGTCCTTATATTGAATATTCAGTAGATGGAAGTAAAACAACAGAGACAACTTATAAAAATGATCTATTGAATGGTGTTTATACTGAGTATATAAATGGAGAAGTAAATTTTCGTACATCATATGTAAATGGGAAGAAAGACGGAGAAGAAAAAATATATGATGATAGAGGAAGATTAGCTCAAAGAACTCTTTATACACTTGATGCTATTACTAAAAGTACGAAGTATTATTCTAATTCAAATGCTGTAAGATTAGATAGAGTAATATACCTAGATGGAAGAGTGGATGAAAAAGGTTATGATAAAAATGGAGTTTTATCTTACACTTTAGAGGGTATCTTGGTAAATAATAAAGTAATGTCTAGTGGAAAAGCTGTTGCTTATGGAAGTAATGGGCAAAAAAATTATGAGTATAATTATGTAAATGGACGGGCAACTGGTAAGTATCTCGAATATAATAAAGATGGAACCGTTAGAATGCAGACTAACTTAGTAAATGGAGAACATAATGGCGATGTTTTTATGTATTATCCAAATGGAAGTACTGAAGTTTACTGTTCTAATGTATATAGAAGAGATCTTACAGGTGAATGTTACAGTTATGATAAAAATGGAAAAGTAAAACAAAGTAAAGTATATAGTAGAAATTATCCTGGGTTATCTACAAGTTGGGGTATAAGAGAGGTTAAACTCTTAGATTTAAGATAAAAATTAATAAATAAAAAAGCTGTTCAAAAATTTTGAGAACAGCTTTTTTATTTGTTAATTTTTATTTAGCAACATTTTCTATTATTTTTAAAATAACATCTACAGATTTTTCCATTGATTGAATAGGGATATATTCAAATCGACTGTGAAAATTATGACCGCCTGTAAAAATATTTGGACATGGAAGTCCCATGTATGAAAGTCTTGCACCATCAGTTCCACCTCTAATAGCCTTTATTAAAGGAGTGACATTTACCTCTTTCATAGATTTTTCAGCTAAGTCAATAATGTGCATTACTGGTTCAATTTTTTCACGCATATTATAGTAAGAATCAGTGATTTTAACATTTACCCATTTTCCATTGTGAGCTGTATTTATATGTTCTGATATTCTTTCGGCTTCATATTTTTTATGCTCAAATTTTATTTTATCATGGTCACGGATTATATATTTTAGTTTAGCTGACTCAGTATCACCATTCATTTCTACTAAATGATAGAAACCTTCATATTTTTCAGTATATTCAGGTCTTTCAAGTTTTGGAAGAAAGTTATGAAATTCCATTCCTAGTTCTAGAGCATTTATCATTTTATTTTTTGCAGTTCCAGGATGTACATTTCTTCCAATAATATTTACTTCTAATGTAGCAGCATTAAAATTTTCAAATTCTAATTCGCCAATCTCACCGCCATCTAAAGTATACGCAAATTCAGCATCAAATTTTTTCACATCAAATAAGTCAGCACCTCTGCCTATTTCTTCGTCAGGAGTAAATCCAATACAGATAGTACCATGCTTAATTTGGGGATTATTTTTAAGATACTCCACAGCTGTTATAATTTCGGCTATTCCAGCTTTATCATCGGCACCTAATAAAGTAGTCCCATCTGTGACAATAATGTCTTGGCCAAGGTAATTATTTAGCTCTGGGAAGTCTTGAGTTGTCATAGTGTACTCAGAATTTAGAGAAATATCTTTTCCATCATATTTATTAATAATTTTAGGTTTCACATTTTCACCAGTAATATCTGTTGCAGTATCCATATGAGCTATAAAACCAATGGCAGGAACTTTTTTATCTATATTAGAATAAAGCTTTCCTATAATATAACCATTATCATCAATAGAGACCTCATCTAAGCCAATATTTTTTAATTCTTCTACTAAATGATTAGCTAAGTCAAGCTGTCTTAGAGTACTTGGACAAGTTTCACTAGTTTCATCAGATGTAGTATAAATTCTTACATATTCCATAAATCTTTCATGTACTTTTTTCATTAAAATTTCTCCCTTGTTAGTTATTTTTTTAGTTTATAAGTTTCAAAAAATTCTTTATTAGCTATTCTGTAGACCTCATTATATTCCATTGGTGAGACAAGATAGTCATCTTTTTTTACAATCATTTTTTCATTCCATGAAGTAATAATATAAAATTCATTTTCATCAATTTTAAGATTTTTTAATAGATTATCGTCTACTAAAACAGCCTTAATGATTCCAATTGGCTTATAGATATTCCATGTATTATCAAGTTTTTTTGAAAACTTATAACGCTTATCAAATTTTTCCTTTGTTAAAATATACATTTCCTGTGCATTTGTTGTATTTTTAACTACAAAATCTCCATTAGATGCGATATTTTTTGTTTCCAGCCCATCAGAAGTGTAAGTTTTGATTTCTTCACCAGCTATGGCTTTTCTAGCATAAATAATTTTGTATTTTTCATAAGTTGGAGCTTTTTCCAGTTTAGGTTTAAGCTCTTTTAATATACTTTCTTGTGATATTACAGAAATATCAGAAAAAGATAAAACTGTTAAGATAAAAATTAATAATAAGACTATTTTTTTCATTTTTTCTCCTTGTTTTTATTAAATTATTTTATTGGAAGCCAGTCAAGAACTCTTTGTATAGAAGCGTCCCAAAATCCCCACTCATGTTCTCCAGGACCCTCTTCATATGTAAGGTCAATATTTAAATTATTGGCTAAATCTCTAAATTTAGTATTATCTTCATAAAGAAAGTCTTCAGTGCCACATGTTTGATAAAGTTTAGGTAGAATTATATTATTTTTAGCATTATTCTCTAAAAGGTAAAATAGATCATTTTCAGTATTAGTAATAGATTTTGCATCTCCATAGATACTTTTTGTATTAAACCCATTAAGAGGTCCTTCAGTGAAGAAACGATTTATATTAAGCGCTCCAGATAAACTTGCAGCAGCAGCAAAGGAATCAGGTTTTAGAAGTGCAAATTTGAAGCTTCCATACCCACCCATAGAATGTCCAGCTATAAAGTTATCTTCTCTTTTATCAGAAAGAGGAAATATATTTCTCACAAAGTTAGGAACTTCTTCGCTTATATAAGTAAAGTACTTATGGCCATATTCCATATCAGTATAAAAGCTGTGATCTGCTGATGGCATAACTACAGCAATGTTTTTACTAGCTGCATAACGTTCAATATTAGTATATCTAGTATAAGCAGAGTAGTCATTGCCTAAACCATGAAGTAAATATAAAGTTTTAAGATCTTTTTTAAAATTAGTAGTAAAAATCTCTTCACTCTCTGGAATAATAACATTTATATTTGTACGCATACCTAAACATTTCGAATTAAAATTTAGTTGTATTAAAGCCATAAAAACCTCCTGAGTTTTTTTATAATTAATATAGATTTTCTTGCTTAATTCATTATAATACAGTCTATATAAAAAAACAAATATATTAATTTTATAATAGAATAAAAATAGAAAGTAAAGAAATTTACTTGACAAGTATATCCAATACATGATATTATTTCTGAAATTCACATGTGATAAAAAATAATATAAAATAGGAGGCTAATCATGAAAAAGTTTAGTGTAATAAAAATGACAGCAACAACTACAAATAGAATAGAAACTAACAAATTCATATTAGTCTATTCTCATAAATAAATAAAGGGCTAAGACCTTTATTTAATGAGGTCAAAAGCAAACTAAGAAATAAGAAAGTAAAGTAAGGTGCTTGCCTTACTTTTTTTGTACAAAAAATTAAGTAGAAACATATAAAAAAGGAGAAAAAAATGATAACAATAAAAGGAAAGTATAATGAAGCAACAGCTTATGTTGATATAATAGAAGAACAGTGTCTGTCACAATTATATAACATATGTAAGCAAAAAATATTTAAAGATACATCTATTAAAGTAATGCCTGATACACATGCAGGTAAAGGAAGTGTAATAGGCTTTACATGTGCTAATTTAGACTACGTAATTCCAAATATAATAGGAGTTGATATTGGCTGTGGAATGGAAGTCACAGAACTTGGAAAGTTAGAAATAAACTTTGAAGAATTAGATAAATTTATAATTAAAAATATTCCAGCTTCTATTAATATTAATAAAACTGTGGACAAAGGTGTTCCAAAAGAATGGAAGGAAACTTTATTGGAGTTATCTGAAAAGTTTAATTATGATATAAGAAAAGCTTTAAAGGCTTTAGGAAGTTTAGGTGGAGGAAATCACTTTATTGAAATAAATGAAGGGAAAGATGATCAGAGATATTTGGTAATTCATTCTGGAAGTAGAAAACTTGGAAATGAAACAGCACTTTATTATCAAAGAAAAGCAGAGAAATACTGTAAAGAGATGAGAGAACAAACAGAAAAAGATAGTATTTATCATGTTCCAAAAGAGCTTTCTTTTCTTGAAGGGGAAATGGCGAAAGAGTATCTTGAGGCAATGAAATTAGTTCAAAAGTATGCTGATCTAAATAGAAAAATTATGTCTAGAAGAATAGTAGAGTTTTTGAATTTAGAATATGGAGAATTAGAAAAGTTTTCAGCAGTACATAATTACTATGATTTTGAAGATAAAATTATACGAAAAGGTGCAATAGCAGCTAAAGAAGGGCAGAAGTTAATTATACCAATTAATATGCGAGATGGTTCTATTTTAGCTGTTGGAAAAAATAATAAGGATTGGAATTATTCAGCACCACATGGAGCTGGAAGACTAATGAGCAGAGGGCAGGCTAAAGGAAGAATTACTTTAGAAGAATTTGAAAATAGTATGAAGGGAGTGTATACTTCATCAGTAAAAAGATCTACTATTGACGAAGCTCCAATGGCATATAAACCAATAGATTCTATATTAAAAAATTTAGATGAAAGTGTAGAAATTTTGGAAGTAATAAAACCTCTTTATAATTTTAAAGCCTAAAATACAATTTTATAGATAAATATATGTGAAAAATAGTTATTTAATGTTATAATTAGGTAATAAAATTTTAGGAGGTAATTATGAAAAAAATGATTTTTTTTACAATGTTTATTCTATTTTTAACAGGATTTTCTGAAGTAACTAAATTAGATACTAAGTATAACAAAAATAGTGTTTGGAGTATATGTCCAGCAGGGGATACAGACAAAAAAGACTGTGGTATAGTATTTAAAGGTAATCCATATAAGGAATTTGAAATTGTTTCAGACCCACACGAAATGTATATTCAATATAAGGATGTTGTTATTGTTAGTACTACAGCAGATGACTTAGTTATAATAGAAACTAAATATAAATCAATTCCTAAAAAAGCTAAATTAGTACCTTTAGATAAAGAGCTAAAAGATGCTAGTACAATAGCTGTTGGTTCTGATTCTAATGATTTAATAGCTTTTCTACCACCAGAGTCTTTTAACAGCTTAAAAGTGTATGGTAAAAATGTATATTATTATAATTTAGTGTTCTTGAATAGAAATGTTTTTGATGGCAGTTCTATAAATTAACTGGATTATTAAATATAGTCTATAAATAAAAGGGATGTCTCTTAGGAGATGTTCCTTTTTTATTGTGATTTATTGTGATTCAGTTAGGGGTGAGTATCATATAGAATAGGGGGGGGATAAGAAGAGTTTAACTGTAGGTGCTTAGTTCAGAGATATAATTATCTTAATAAAAAAATACGCAAGTATATAAACTACTGAGCGTATTTTGTAATTATTTAAACATATTTATTAATATTTTACTGAACGTTCTTTTGATGACACGATTTCACCAGTTAAAGCGCTAATTTCTAGGTCATATTTTGTATAACCATTGATTACATCAATATCATAATATAGCTGACCATGTTCCACATCTATTTCATAAGAATAAATGTTTCCTCCACCAGCTGTTTTAATTGCTAAATTCTTAGCATCATCAAGGTTCATTTTAGAGCTAGACATTAGCTGTTTTACATAAGTTTCATCACGATTATTATTAATTTGTTTTTTTTCATATTTGATTATTTCACCATTAGTATCATTGATTTCTATTTCGTACTTATATTTTCCATTTATAATATCTACTTCATGTTTTACTATGTTATGATTATTTTCAATAGAGTATCCTATTACAGTTCCTCCTCCAGATTTTGCTAATGCTGTACTAATAGCTTTTTTTTCTGTTATACTTGTGGCAGTAGATATTTTACTAACATTATTTGCAGCAATAATCTGTGTATTATTTTTACTTTGTTCTCCAGCATATATAATAGCTGCTCCTAGTACTAAAATTGTTCCTAAAATAATTATCTTTTTATTTTTAAAATTCATAATGAACCATCCTTTTTATTAAGTTTTTTTATATTCTAATTTTATAACTTCTCCAGTTTGTGCATTAATATCTAATTCATACTTTATATTATCTTGTACTATCTCAATATCATAAAATAGTTGATCTTCTTCTATATCTAATTCGTATGAAGTAACTGTACCTCCGTCTGTAGCTTTAAGAGCTATTTGCTTTGCACTCTCTATATTGACTTTAGAATTTGATACTATTTTATTAATATAGCTGCTATTTTTTTCATCTTTTATATTTTTCTCTTTATAGCTAATTATTTCACCAGTTTGTGAGTTTATTCCTATTTTATACTTTACTGATTTATTTATAATTTCTATTTTATATCTTTTATTATCTGATTTTTGATCTAATTTGTATTCTGTAGCAATACCGCCATTAGTTTTTCTAAGTGCTATATTTATTGCTTCCTTTTCTGTTGTTGGTGAAGAAGAATTTGAGACTTCTAGTTTAGCATTAGTTATAAGCTTTGAGTTAGTCGCAAAAACTGTTATCATACCAAAAACTAAAAATAGTGAAAAGCCAGATATAAGTAGATTCATTTTTTTAGACTTCATAATATATGACATTCTTTGCTTTAGATCACTAGTTCCAAAAGTAGAAAAAAGATATACTTTAGAATATTGTATGTTTTCAACAATTTTGATAAGTGATTCTGCATATGATTTTTTATTACTTTGACCAATAACTTTGACTACTTTCTCATCACAACTTATTTCAATGTCTTGATTTAAATATTTATATACTAGCCAAACAAAAGGATTGAACCAATAAATACACAATAAGAGCATTGCCAATAATTTTAAAGCATTATCAAACCTTTTTACGTGAATAGATTCGTGTAGTAAAATGTGCTTTAAGAGAATAGGATCCTCTCTATTAAGACTATAAGGCAATAAAACTTTTGGTTTTATAACTCCAATTACCATAGGTATTTCTACTTCACTAGAAATATAGACACCTATTTTTTTATTACCTATTTCTGTATCAGTAAGATATTCTAAATTTTTATATTTTAGAAAAGAGTATGTCTTAATATATGTAATAATAAAAACTATAAGTAAGATAGCACTTATACTAATCCAAATTGACATTATAATACTGTTTAAATCTAAATTACTTGAGTGATTTACTATTATATTTTTAGTTTCATAAATATTATTATCATTTATTAAGTTAGTATTTTCAATAAAAGTTTGTTCAGCCTGCTGTGTTTTATTTGATAAATTTATATTATAAATACTTAGCGAAGAAGAAAGATTATTGAATATAGATAATTTTAAAAGTACAACAAACCATAATATAACAAAAATATATCTTGGTAATATTTTTTTAAAGGTGAAACGCAGTATTGTGATAACAACTATTAAAATACTGGAAGTAATAGTTATTTTCAAAAGCCAGTCTATATCTATCATATTTTATCTCCTTTAGTTTAGAAATTTATTCTAGGTCATCTAAGCATTTTTTTAAATCTTCAATATCATCTTCAGAAAACACTTCATTTTTTAAAAATGTAGAAAAGAACATTTTTTTAGAACCTTCATACATTTTATCAATTAAATTAGTAGTTTCGAAAAGTTGTATTTGTTCTTTTGAAATTAATGCTCTACAAATAAACTTGGGTTCTATTCGTTCAATAGCATTTTTTTTAATTAATTTTTGTATAACAGTGTATGTCGTGTTTTTATTCCAACTTTCTTCTTTATTCATTATTTTAGAAAGATCAGAAGCGCTTATTTCATTATGCTTCCATATGATGTTCATGACTTTAAGTTCTGATTCAAATAGTTTTATTTCCACAAAAAACCTCCTGATTTTTTTTACTATTGCAATAGTCTTGAAATCATACTATCACGATAGTCTTCTTTTGTCAAATTAATTTGGAGAGAGGGGATTTTAAATTCAAATGATTTTTTTTACTTGAATTGACAGGTAATTATATAATTTGAATTTTTTCTACTTTACTTCCTATAGTATGAAAAATATGTTATTATTAAAGAATAAAAATTAGGAGGTAATTATGAAAAAAATTTATACTTTAATGATTTGTTTTATTTTAATTGGTTGTGGTTCACAAAAGAATACGGATATTGCTGCGAAAACTGAAACAGCTACAGAAACAAATACTAAAAAAGAAATAGAAGAACCTAAAGAAGAACCTAAAGAAGAATATATAGTAGAAAAAGGTGGAGCATTGGAGTTTAGTGAAAAAGATGGAGAGGGAGATTTTTCATTTACAGCAACAGAAAGAAGTGGTTCAAAAAATAGCTATGCTAAAAAAATGAATAATGAAAAGTTAGATGAAGGGGAGAAGTTTTATCATTTAACTTTGAAAATAAAAAGTACTGGAAAAGAGGCTGTTAGTGTAGAGCCCGGCATGTTTCAATTAGAAACTGAGGATGGAACTCTTTACAAAAATACAATGGATTATACAGATGTTGATAATGTAAGTTCTGTTTCAGATTCATATAATATAGATCCAATTCTTGCGAATACAAGTAAAGAAATAAAATTGAACTATAGAATAAAAGGTGAAGTTAAAAGTATTGATTTTGTGTACAGAGATCAAATAGTAGGAAGATTAATGTTAAAATAAAAAAATTAGATAAATAAAAAAGTTCTTAATAAAGCCTTATTTAAGAACTTTTTTTATAAAATACTTATATTCCAATAAAAAATTTGATATAATTAATTAGTAGACAAATTATATAAAAGTAGGAATATTACTATTCAATGGGAGGGAAATGTATGTTGAAGTTTATAGTTTTATCATTAATTCTTTTATTAAGCATTACAGCAGTTTCAGAAAACCATGTTTATTATTATGAAAATAAAAATTCTGTAATAACAGGAACTATTAAAATGGAAGAAATACATGATCCACCAGGTTATAATAAGGGTGAAATAATTTATCCTTATATGCTTTATTTAGATGTTCCGATTAATGTTTTGCCTAGTGTACAAAAAGGGTTTAAAAATAAGACAGATGTGAATTTGATCCCAGAATATAATGTCACTAAAATTCAACTGAAATATGATTCTTTGGTTATGAACTTAAAGAATTATAATGATAAAAAAGTAATAATAACTGGAGTTTTACATCATTCTGATTCCCTATATTTTTATACTAATGTATTTATTAGCATAACTAATATTCAGATTGTAGAGTAGTAATGTGAGACTTTAGAACATTTAATAAATAGAAGTTGCCTTATTTTTTAAATAGAGCAGCTTTTTTACTTAAAATTAATATTTAGAAAATATAAAAAAATAAAGATTAGGAGAGAGAAATGACAACATTTGAAAATTTTGAAAAACTGGATATTCGTGTTGGTGAAATAATAGAAGCAGTAGAATTTCCAGAAGCAAGAAAACCAGCTTATAAGCTAAAAGTCGATTTTGGAATAGAGATTGGAATAAAAAAATCGAGCGCACAAATCACAGATTTCTATAAACCAGAAGAATTAATAGGTAAACAAGTTTTAGGAATAATAAATTTTCCTCCAAGGCAAATTGCCGGCTTTATGTCAGAGGTTTTAGTCTTGGGAGTTTATAACGAAAATGGAGTGGTTTTAATTGGGGTAGATTCTAAGGTTAAAAATGGAGATAAGCTGGGATAAATTTGATTTTTTGAATAAAAAAGTAATTAGAATCATTATTGAATATAAAAAATTGGGGGATTTAAACTAATTAAATTGCAAAATATTTTATTTTACTCTATAATAAATATAAATAAAATGAAGAGGGTGGTTTTATATGTCAATAATAAAATTAAGAAAATTTAATTTAGTTTCTTTGTTTTCAGGAGCAGGTGGTCTTGATATTGGATTTGAAAAAAGTGGTTTTAAAACTATTTGGGCAAATGATATTGACAAAGATGCGTGCGAGACACATAGGAAATGGTCAAAAGCGGAAGTGGTATGTATGGATATAACAAAAATAGATTTTAATAGTATTCCTAATGCAGATATAATAACTGGAGGTTTTCCTTGTCAAGGATTTTCTTTAGCAGGACCAAGAAAAATAGATGATAAAAGAAATATATTATATAGATATTTTGTTAAACTAGTGGAAGAAAAGCAGCCATTAGCTTTTGTAGCTGAAAATGTAAAAGGGATTTTAACTCTTGGAGATGGAACCATAATTGAAGCTATAATTGAAGACTTTTCTGGAAAAGGATACAAGGTTTATCCTAATTTAGTAAATGCAGCAGATTATGGAGTACCTCAAGATAGATGGAGAGTTATTTTGATAGGATTTAGAAAAGATCTTTTAATTAATGAATATAAATTTCCAGAAAAACAAGATAGGAAAGTTACATTAGCAACAGCATTAAAAGATTTTTCAGAACCTAATCAAAAAGACATTTGTAAGGAAGCTTTTTCATCAAGATTTATGAGTAGAAATAGAAAAAGGAATTGGAATAATGTTTCTTATACTATTCCAGCAATGGCAAAACAAATAGCTTTACACCCTTCATCGCCAGATATGATAAAAGTTGGAGAAGATGAGTGGAAATTTGGAAATGGTATAACTAGAAGATTTTCATGGCAAGAAGCAGCAGCTATACAAACTTTTCCTAAAAATATGGAGTTTTATGGTAATTTGAATAGTAAATATAAGCAAATAGGTAATGCAGTACCAGTTAAATTAGGGAAAGTAATTGCAAAAGATTTGTATGGAGAATTGATTAATGCTTTAGATAAAAAAGAACGAAAATTGGGGTGAATTTATGATTGGCATACAAACAAAATTAGGGAAAGCTTTTGAGTATTCAAATCTTCTATCATTATATAAATTTTTATCATTAAAACAGGAAATAGAAATTATAGAAAATTCTTCTTATAAAATAGCTAAAAAAAATTTCAATGAACAAAATTCAGAAGTGCAAGAAAATATGTTGAAAGCTTCAAATGCAGCAATAAAAGCTATTTTTAAATTGGAACCACAATTAGAATACGGGGATGTTAATTCACCATTATTTTTGTCTATTCAAGAAGATTCAGCAGGAAAAGTTGGAGATGTTAGAGATATTTTATCTTTAAGAAAACAAAATGGTTGGGAAATAGGATTTAGCTGTAAACATAATCATATTGCTGTAAAGCATAGCAGGCTCTCTTCAACCATTGATTTTGGCTTATCTTGGTTTGGAGTACCTTGTTCAGAAAATTATTTTGATGAAATCAATGTTATTTTTGATGAACTTAAAGTTTTAAAAGAACAAAAAATAGCTTGGAAAAATCTAGTAAAAAAGGAAGAAAGATTTTATATTACTGTGCTTGATGCATTTATGAGAGAATTAATAGGTTTATATGAATCTAATAAAGATATTCCACATAAACTAGTAAGCTACTTATTGGGTAAGAATGATTTCTATAAAATTATTACTCATGAAACTAGAAAGGTAACTCAAATTCAGGCTTTCAATATATATGGAACTTTAAGTAAAACTACTCAACAAGCGAAGCCTGAACAAAAAATCAAACAATTGAAATTACCAACAACTTTTTATAATATAGATTATAAAAAAGGATCTAAAAATACTATAATTTTAGTATGTGATGCAGGATGGACTATAAGTATGAGGATTCACAGCGCTTCTACTATAGTTGAGCCAAGTTTGAAATTTGATATTAGGTTAACAGGAGTCCCAGAAAATTTATATACGCAATATGAGTCATGGAAATAGAAATAAAAGTATTTTCCAAATTACACCTCGTTATTGAAGGTAATTTAAAGTAATAAAGAAAGGAATGCTATTACAGTTTAAGATAGGGATAGTACAGAAAACTCCTATTTAATAAATATATGAATCTCTCAATAAGTTATTTTTGATTGGAGAGTTCTTAGAATTGTGTTATATAAAAAAATATTATGAAAAATTAATTTAATAAAATTACTATACTACATAATAAAAAGAAGCTGGAGTCAAAAAATATTTTGAACCAGCTTCTTTGTTTTATTATTTTATTTCTGGAAGATTTAAAGTATAAGTTAGTGCATATCCATCACTATCTATTAATACAGTATCGTGTTCTCTTACTTCATTAGAAA